>NZ_JBDNJQ010000181.1:0-15835 GCF_051172895.1 Nostoc sp. CALU 1950
CATCTCCAAAATAGTATATTTTGTGGTAAAAGAACATCATGAGAAGTTTTTTAACACTAAAATATGAGTGACATACTGAATCACATTGAGGAGAATCCAAAAGAAACAAAGCGGTTAATTGGTATGGAGTATGAACAGTTACAACAATTAATCCGAAATGTGGAGCACTTACACCATGAGAAACAAGCGTTGTTAGAATCCAATAAAGTTAGAATTATTACTGGTGGTGGAGGTCGTAAACCAAAACTATCTATCAAAGAACAAATAATTTTAACCTTAGTATATCTGAGGCATATGACAACCTTTCAACTTTTGGGTATCCAGTTTGGAGTGAGCGAGTCTACAGCAAATGACACATTTAACTATTGGTTGCCACTCTTGAGAGAATTGTTACCATCCAGTTTACTTGAACAAGTAAAAAAAAAGAATCTGACTATCAAGTAGTTAAAGAGATACTCACAGAGTATGAATTAATTGTAGATAGCTATGAGCAAGTCAGAGAAAGACCTGGAGATAATAAAGAGCAAGAAGAATATTACTCAGGTAAAGCAAGTAAACATACATTTAAAAGTCAGATAATTATCTTGCCTAATGGCAGCGATATCGTTGATGTTGTGGCAGGAGAACCGGGTCCAAAAAGTTGATATAACTTTATTCCGAGAAAACCGTGATAACTTTGACCCACAACAGAAATTTCAGGGAGACTTAGGATATCTAGGAGAGAATTTAATTGATACTCCAATTAAAACACCGAGAAAAGGAAAGTTAACAATTGACCAGAAAAAACAAAATCAGGAGTTTTCGTCCAAACGAGTATTTGTTGAACACCGAATCCGTTCAGTAAAAATATTTCGAGTTGTTCAAGAAAGATTTCGGTTAAATCCGAAAAAGTATGAACAAGTAATTTTGACAATTTGTGGGCTAGTAAGATTCCGAATTGGGGCACTTATATTACCATCAGAAATCCACGCGATCGCCTGAGCTAAAATTAATGCACATCACCATATATTTTGGTCTTGTTCTCTACAATAAATATCTCAAACCCTTATTTGCTCATATAGACTAGTTGATTCGCAATGCTTGCATTTTTACCCTGAAAGCTACTCACATAAAGGGTTTGATAGTTATTGGAGATGTCTACTGTATATTTTATTCTCTGGAAGTCCCTTGGTACGCTTTCTCTATGCGTTGACAAATATCTTGTACTGCTTGAGAGCCTACCGTCTGCCAGAACTCAGAGCGTTTCCGAAGCTTTGCAATATGAGCCTGAAGTTTTGCATAGTTCAAGTGTTTTCCCCATATCCGATAATAGCGTCTGTGGAGAGCAATACAGTGATTATAAATTACCCCAGCAGCATTTATTGACCGCTTGAGAAATCTATTCCGCTTGTGTTGATATAACTTGAACTTTAGTGTCTTCATGCTAACATTGTACCATGAATAGACGGCATTATGACGGCATGAAAAAATTAACTGTGCGATGTTCGGATGAGGAGTACGAGATTCTTGTGAAGTATTGCCACAAGAAAGAACGTAGCTTAAATGATACCCTTAGAGAATTTATTAGAAGCTTGACGGACAAATAAATTTGTCCTATTCGCTTATATCCCCTGCCTGAAGGCGAGGGGCTTTACGCATCACGACTCGTAATAGTTGAGATAAATTGAGTAGTTTATCTTGTCATTTGGTGTCAGAAACTTATCCGGTATGGACAAATTGCTTCCAGAACAGCTGGTCAAAAGCATTTATCAGGAACTACTGCCTAGATTACAAATTGAAAGTGTTAATCCCCGTAATCCCATTCAGGTCAGCTATCTTCCACAACCTTGGCAGTTGCTTGGCAAAGGAAATTACGCCGCAGTAGTTTTTCACCCCGATTACCCTGAGTGTGTAGTTAAAATTTATGCCCCAGGACGACTAGGCTTTGAAGAGGAAGTAGAAGTTTACCGTCGTCTAGGTTCTCATCCGGCATTTTCTGAGTGTTTGTACGCCAAAGATAACTTTCTAATTTTGAAACGGCTTTATGGAACAACTTTGTACGATTGTATGCACTTAGGTTTACCAATTCCTCAGCAGGTAATACGGGATATCGATAAAGCTTTGGACTATGCTAGAAGTCGCGGACTCCACCCTCATGATGTCCACGGTCGTAATGTGATGATGCATCAGGGTAGAGGGTTAGTTGTAGACATTTCAGATTTTCTGCATCCAGAAGCCTGTTCAAAATGGAATCACTTAAAAAAAGCTTATTATTGGTTATATCGTCCTGTGTTGCGCCCACTTCGATTGCGTGTGCCATACTCGGCCTTAAATATGCTCCGCAAAAGTTATCGTCTGGCAACTTCTTTCAAAATTTCCTGTTGTCAACTAGTCCTAAGATTAACTCGTTTTAAATATTTAAAACTTTAGGCTAATTTAGCCTTGTAACATTAAGTATTTCTGTGCCCAAAAGTGAAAAGGAAATTGTATTGCACCCCTTGCTATTGCTTTAATTTTCAGCTTACTCACTGGTGGCTACTTATCAGCTAATCATACGAAAAAAGTTGAACATTGTTACAATCTCTACATTTACGCGCCCGTAGCTTTTCGCCTTCCCCCCACCCTGCCCCATCAGCACGGAAATACACCCACTGACTTACTGATTCTCCAACGGTACGACCCCAAACAAAATTTTGTGAGCCGCAGATCGGACATGGCGTTTCTTGTGGGCTAAGGTTTTTGTGATTCGGTTGGTTGTTCATGAGCTTCCCCCGATAAATTCTCAGTGCAATCTTCAGCAGCTATTGGGTCACAGTGCGATCGCAATCGCTTGAGATTGAATTACCGATTTTCCCCAACTGACTGATAATTTTATTTGCCAGCAATCATCACTGTAAAAAACTTTCTGTTGTCCGTTGGGTCAAAATATCGCGCACTATCTGTTTATAACGCACCATCCGTCAACAGCAAATACAAAGATGTTTACTGCCTACGGCGGCAAGCTACGCGCCCCCACCCCCAATCAAGCGAGGAAATTAAGAAATTGGGTATCACCGTGCCATTCGGCTCCAACCCCAAATAAGCGAAATCAGAAATATACGTTTTTTAGGTCTATGAACACCAGCATTTACACATCACAGCAGCCAACTCTCCAGACACAAAGACTTGTCATGAGAGCTTTCACCCTTGCAGATGCACCTGAAGTACAATGCTTGGCTGGTATAAAAGAAATTGCCGCTATGACCTTAAATATTCCCCATCCTTACCAAGACGGTATGGCCCAAGAGTGGATTAAAACCCATCAAAAAGCCTTCAAAGAGGGAAAATCTGTGAACTTAGCGATTGTGCTGCGTGATATTGGTGTGTTGTGTGGTGCGATCAGCTTGCAAATCAACCTTGAACATAACCATGCCGAGTTGGGCTATTGGATAGGAAAACCTTATTGGGGGCAAGGCTACTGTACAGAAGCGGCAAAAGAAATATTGCGATATGGCTTTGAGGTATTGGGACTCCACCGCATTCATGCCCGACACTTTTCCCATAACCCCGCATCAGGACAAGTTATGCAAAAAATTGGTATGGTTTACGAGGGTTGTCGCCGTCAACACAAATTTAGATGGGGTGAATACGTAGATATTGTTGACTACGGGATTCTCAAAAGCGACTGGCAGACGAATTACTTAACAGGTTCTTAGAGGAAACTGCGCGTGGTTGCAGGCTGTTGGTGGGTACGCCATACCACCTTTACTATGTGTTTTCTAGTCCATTACTAGCCAGTTGTATGTAGAGAAGCGATGACCGAGTGCTGTGGGTTGGCTGCTGAGTTCTACAGCGTTGGGTCAACAACTGGCGATTTGTGTCTGTTCTGTTCTGTTGATATCTTATTTAAACTGCAATTCACAGACTTGTGATGCCAAATTGCCAAAACCTATGAATATGGTTCGTAATATAACTTCAAATTTTTCAAGCGAACGCGAGTAGGGTCTTGTACAGAGGAAAACCAAGAGCGATCGCTCTCTTCACTCCTCAAATTCCTAACCCTGCTAAAATCCCTATATTTCATCACACAAACCTACTACCATTCCTGGCAAAGGATTTGAGCAGCACCAAACTACAAAAATCGATAAACTTGTTGAATATGCTGCGTCAACAACAGGGTCAAGTATGTTGGTGGAAAATCTGGCGCGAAGATCCGGTTTGGATCTAGAGATTCGGTTTGGGAGTTTTTGTGTTAGAAAAGCTACTGTTGAGGGAAAACTGAAAACAAGACCTCGTGTTGAATAAACTAAGAGGATTCAGGTCAGAAGCAAATCGCAGCCGTCGTGAATTGGCTCAAATTCTTGAGGGGCAAGTATAGTTAAGCTATTTTAAGATTACAGTGACAAACATCAAAAGGAATTATTAAAGCAATATTATGAAAAAAATTTATCACTTATGGAGTGTATAAATAATAGTAAATTAGCTATTGAACAAAAACAAGAGATTGAAAAAACTTTATTTTTACCTACTAAAAACAACGGTATCTAAATTGGGTGGCGCTGGGTATAGAAATAGTTATCATTTTTTAGTAGCCGCGCTGTCCTCACCCCTACAAGTTTATTGGCTTGTTTTGTTGGGGGATATCAATTGTTTACTACAGGTCGCTTGAATATTTAGACGGCATACGTAACTTTGTCTATTTAAGCGGGTCGTGTCCCCAATCTTTTAAAGAGTTCCGACATAAGAGACTGTCTCTCTTGTACAGTAAGTCAGACCAGATTATTCAGCAATACGTGAAAATATTCTTGATAAGTTGAAAACAGGCAAGCAGTCAGCAGCCAAGGCAATCGACGCTTTTATTGAGGAACTGGGTGCTGTAAAGTCAGAACAACAGCCAGCAACTGTGGAATTAGATGTAGCGAGTTAGGATTTTTGTCCTGGCAACTATTAACCAGTCAACTTAATCACACCTTGACTGACTAAATGTTCAAGCTGAGAATGATGCTGTGTTTGCTCCCGTAGCAACTTGAGTTGCTCGTAAGTGAGAATGTGTAATCCGGGACGGACAACATAACCTTGAATGGTAATGCTTTGTGGCTGCTTGCTATCGGTGCGGTTGTAGGAAATTGAAGGCATATTTACAATTATGTAAGTTAGAACTGATTAGTAGAAGAAAGTTTAACGAACAGAATTCAGGAGTCAGGAGCCAGAATTCAGAAGAAGGTTAAGCGAGTGGCGGATAGCGGAGCGTTAGCGAGTCATCGAGCGTCTGAATAAACGGCGTTTTTGCTCCCCCACTAAATCGGAGATTTAGTAGTCTTGAATTGAGTGGTGGGTCTGAATCCCCCACTCATTCATTCTGACTCCTGAATTCTGACTTCTGAATTCTTCTTTAATTCTTCATTCTCTTACAGCTTCACACAAGTTCCTCTTAAAAGGTGACAATAGGATGAATCAATGCCAAAGCATACAGAAAATTCCTAATAGAAGCGCCCATATTATGCAGGTTCTGTAAAAAAGAGGAGCAAAGGATTAGGTGACGATAAATTTATACAACAAGGCTGTTATATTAATAGTCGGCATGGCTAACACTCTATAGATTTGTAATACATGGGAGTCAAACGTTATCGCAATTCCAAAACAACTAATAAACTCGCAAATCAAGTCACCCCAAGTTTTCTTGATTGACCATGAGAATAATAATCGTGGTTTGACCGATACCAATGAAGCATTACAGCTAGCCGAAAGCCTAGAGTTAGACCTAGTATTAGTGTCTGAAGGAAAAGAGGCTCCAGTTGCAAAGATTCTGAATTATGGCAAGCTTCAGTATCAAAAGAAAAAGCGTCAGGCACAAAGTGCTAGACCAGTAGTAAAAGAAGTTCGGTTTGGTTTGAATATAGGTGTGGCTGATTATAAGTTACGCATTGAACAAGCAGTCGGGTGGTTGAGTAAAGGTGATTCGGTGAAGTTTGCTGTTCGTTTACGAGGTCGAGAACATCAATATCGTGACCAAGCTGGAGAACTACTAGACCGGGTTGTAAGTGATCTCAACTCTGTAGGTAAAGTTCAATCACTTGATAAGCGTTCACTAATTGCTTTAATCATTCCTGCCTAAATTACTTTTTAAGAGATATCTTAACTCTAGAAGTGCGATCGCTCTATTCATCCTTGCGAAGCGTCGGCGTTAATTAAATTAAAGAGTTCAAGTGTTAGTTTCAATCACCAATGCTGTTTGGATCTTGTCAAATCGGGAGCAAAGGAGTGCATGAACTTTTTCTTTGTGAATATCTTTGGTGTTGCGCTCGGCTATACTCACAGTTATTCTACGCGATAAAGGTGATGAAGCAATTGCTGCCGTTGGTTTTGTGATGGGGTTGGACTGCCTGAGTGTCTAATCAGCAGTAGCAGTGCATTGTTAATTTTCGTATGCTGCTTGATTGTTAGTCCTTTTCCCCCTATCCTCACAAAAGGTAGTAATGGTAAAGTAAATTTCCAATACTGGCAATGTTTCAGGGTGATTTATGAACAAAGGCGAATTAGTGGATGCTGTAGCAGCAAAGGCCAACATCACAAAAAAGCAAGCTGATGAAGTCATTAGTGCTTTTTTGTCAGTTGTTACTGAGGCTGTAGCCAATGGTGAAAAGGTAACGCTCATTGGGTTTGGCTCATTTGAGCGGCGCGATCGCTCCGAACGTGAGGGGCGTAATCCGAAAACCAATGAGCCAATGACTATTCCAGCGACCAAAGTACCTGCGTTTTCTGCTGGGAAACAGTTTAAAGAAAAAGTTGCACCCTAATCAATACAAATGTATTTACTTTACTACTGTCAATCCAATCACTGCAAAGCCATAATCGATTAATTCAAGTATCGAATCGACTGCGAAACTTTGACTGCTTCTTAGGGAGTATGTCAATACAATTCTGGTATTACTCCCGTACCAACAAATCTGTTTCTGTTAAAATCGCGTCTTCCAGCACGTAAATTTTGAGGCAGTGCCATGTGTGCAAAGGGATTTGGACAACCCCAACCCACCAAAATCGATAAACTTATTGAATCTGCGGTGCGTTATTGCCACAAGCGACACCCAGAAAACCTAGACAGCATCTTTGATAATCTACCTGTCAACCTCAACCAACGAGTAGTAAGGGGAATTTTGGCAGCATTGCAGAAAGATATTGATACTTTGAGTTGGTTTTGCGGCTATATGGCATCAGAAATCAACCGCAGTGAGGACAACCAAAAGCCTCATCATCCCATCGCCGAACTTAGCAAAACTCTTATTACATCGGGGATGGAACCGTTTACTGATTTTATGCCTTATCCTGGTTGCCGCCTCGTCATACTCAATTCGGAAAAATTTGAATCATTGCCAAAGTCAGTTCAAACCATAGTGCAGCAAGCTTTTGATATTAGGGAAAGTAGTGGGACAGAGGCACAAAGGATAAATGATGCATTGCTGCAAGAGTTGATGGTTCATGAGTAAGTAAAAAATTGGAATGTGATGGAGTGAGTACCCGCACGCCAACTCTTGGAGACGCTTTGCTCCCGCAAGATCCACGTTCGCGGAGCGTGCCGTAGGCAAGTGGTGGTACGGCATCGTCTCCACTTATAAAGCATGAGTGAGCCACTCTACCCAAAAGGGTGCCCCCATCTTTCCCCATTATCTTTGATTAAATGGCGACACCGAATAGCCCACCGCAGGCATCGCCACTTCCAAATTAAACTCAATTCCAACTCCTGCCGTGCGATCGCTGTGTTGATTTTGGGCATTTTAAAATAGCGTTTACTAAATACAGCTATGTTTAAAGGATTCGGTGGGCCAAAGAAAAAATCAGTGCTTGAGGACAATGAACTGACTACAGGTATTGTGCAGCATCCTATTACAAAACTTTGGCAGACTTGGATTTCATTTACCGGCCACGATATTCAGTGCATTACTGCCCATAATCAGCGAGAGGATTCTAATAAAATAGCTAAACAGATTGCTGATGCTTGGAGTGAAGGGAAATACAAAACTGGGGAAGAGGTAACAGCTTTTATTAAATCTCTGCCGACTGATGCTGTCATAGACCCATTGCCCCAAAGTATTGTGATGCAATTAAGTCAGCAGGCATTAAGCGCAAGGAAGTAGCTAGAGCGATTGCTAGGCCAACGTCTGCGATGAACGCTCTAAACAGTATCATCCATCCATCCGCACTCTGGATTTTGACAGTCCCAATGCACCCGTGCTGACCAGTCCCGGTCAAATTCAGCATTACACTGGGGGCATCTACCAGTAAACATCGGATGCCAATCAAGTAACTCCTGTTTTTGCTGTTGTGTCCACCTCTGTTGTGGTTGCACAATTAACTCGCCGTTGTAATAAGTGGCTCCTTCTGGTTCCCATAGTTCTACTGGTTTGGCGTTGGGGTGTTCTCGAAAGTCCAAGCATCTGTCAGCAACTGATCCATTAGGGTGAATGGTACAGACAAGGTGAGGATTATGTGAGTATAAGAGACAGCAATCGCACTCTCTTTAGTTTCGGCATAGTACCAGTATATTGCCTGTTCCAAGCGATCGCTTGTTGGTTCAACTCTGTATGGTTGTATAAATATTGATATCTAATTAAAATTTAGGTTGTATTGCAAAGCTTTGCAGAAGCCTTACAGCCCTTCTCTAGAATTGAGGCACTGTTCGCATTCGGGTATCCTGCGGCAGGCGGTGGCGCAGCTATCGCTGTATTAAATAGAAGTTTTCCTGCACTAATCTATACTTTGATTAACGTGTAATTCAAATCCTTATGAGCTGCGAACATTTAGACAATCTGACTACGGAAACTCTGATTTCTAAAGCAAACTACCCAGTATTTCGTTGTGAAGAGTGTATCCTAATAAACAGTCGCTGGGTGCATCTGCGTATTTGTCAAAGTTGCGGCAAGATGCTGTGCTGTGATTCTTCTGTTCATCAACATGCCCGACGGCATTATGAGGAAACTGGACATTCAGTAATTAGCTCGGCTGAGTTAGGAGAACAGTGGTTATGGTGTTTTTTGGATGAGCAGGCAAAAAACTACTAAAGTGAGGCAAACGCGCTTCACTGCCAAAAGAGGGCGATTGCTATCTTCCTAACGCCTCAGCCAATTGCCCTTTTATGGAGAAAGCTTTGACTTTTTGCCCAAAACCAGTATCATCTGAAATTTTATGCGAAGAATTATTATTGGAGTTATGGGGAGAGGAGAAAATGCGACAGCAAATGATTTACAAGATGCTTATATATTAGGTCAATTTATTGCCAAACAAGGATGGGTTTTACTCACTGGTGGTAGAAATGTAGGGGTAATGGATGCAGTAAGTAAAGGTGCAAAATCTGCTGATGGTTTAACTATTGGTATTCTTCCAGGTGAAAATCAGGATGGTATGTCCTCTTGGGTGGATATTGCTATTTTCACAGACATGGGTAATTCTAGAAACAATATTAACGTTCTTACCAGTGATCTGGTAATTGCTTGCGGAATGGGTGCAGGAACCGCTTCAGAAATTGCTCTAGCTTTGAAGGCAAATAAGCAAGTAATTTTGTTGAATAATGATCAAGAAAGTAAACTTTTCTTTAAAAAACTGTCGCCAGAAAATGTTTATATTGTGGAGAGTGTGGAGCAGGCAATCGCTACTGCCAAAATAATTTTATCTTAGTTACGAATTAGTGTATCAGTAAAGTCTTCTCAAATTGGGAGGCTCTCGAATTGATTGGGTTTGAATTCCCATCTGTTGCCTTAGCTTACCGAAATTTAAATTATATTCCGGATCAGACTGCTTCAAGGGAGTGTATGTATAAAAAAGAGAACTACATTCCCAGATGATTAACCAAATTACCGCTTTAGAATCCTGTTGGCATATTTCTCCTGAGTGGGGTCAGACCATGCCTCCAGTAGCAGTAAGAATGTTAGAAAAAGTTTTGTTGCCAATCTCAAACTTGTCAGGCTACTGCTGTGGTGTTCAGTGGGAAAGACAGCAATGGATTTATGCAATTGTTTGCCAGAGTGAAACTCTCTACTTAGCTGAACAAGAATTTCATAGAACAAATCTACTAGAAAAGTCCACTGTTTTTACTCCAGCTTTTAAATTGGGGGATATAGTTGAGGTTGATTTCGGTGAACAGCCGACACGCCGTATTATTCAAGGGATTTTTAGTCTCAAAGATAATTGGCTTTATGGGGTAGAGTGGCGCTCTCCAATTTTAGAAGAAGTGTCTGCCCAAAGCAGAACAATATGGCTTGCTGATGTTGATTTAGTAAATGTTGGTGTATGACTCTTGTAAAAAAACCAATAGGTACAACAAGCGTAAACGTCGAGCTTCCACACGAAAACCATAGCCAAGAGCTAGCAGGGTTGTAAATTACTTTAGATGATGATGCCTTGGAGCTAAAAGTTGTGCAACCATCTCTGCACGAGACGAAACTTCAAGCTTACGAAACATTCGCTTTAAGGCTTGCTTTGCAGAATTTTCAGTAATCCAAAGTTGATGACCAATTTCTGCGTTAGTTTTCCCTAAAGCAACTAATTCTGCAATCTGCAACTCACGAGACGTTAAGCGATCAGTTTTAAAAGGTTGGTGCTGCGACTTTCCTTGGTAAATTTCTTGTGAATCAACTGTTGTAGCCCAAACAGATAAGTGCAGGCAAATGGCGCTCAAATCGGTTAGATTTTGTGTATCAAAGGCAGGCATTGACTTTTCACGGGTGCAACCCACTACGCCAACTAATTGATTGCGATTAATGATTGGCCCCGCCATCACATGCCAATGATCGGGGCGGGGACAGATGATTTTCCAAGCCTTTGGTGATGTCACTAATGCTTCATGGACAGGTGCATGGCGCTCCACCAGATAACGTGCTATGGGATTGTGTTCAATGGACAATGCAATTTTCAGAATTTTTTGAAGATTGCCATCGGCTAAGGGCAG
Source organism: Nostoc sp. CALU 1950 (assembly GCF_051172895.1). Classification (NCBI taxonomy): domain Bacteria; kingdom Bacillati; phylum Cyanobacteriota; class Cyanophyceae; order Nostocales; family Nostocaceae; genus Nostoc; species Nostoc sp. CALU 1950. The sequence goes on from NZ_JBDNJQ010000181.1 coordinate 10,898, forward strand.
TTGCTCAAAGAAAAAAATTCTCCATCGTTTGGCGGCAAAATACTCACCAATTCCTGGCACGACTTGCAAGTGCAGATCATGCTCACTACGGGCTTGATTGATTGATTGCTTCAAAAAGAAGCTTTAACGGACTTGTCATAAGTGAAGTTGACTCAAGTGTACCCGTTCGAGGTCTAGAAGCATTTCAGTACTAAGCCTATATTAGCTTTAATCTCAACAACACTTTGACATGAGTTTCAAGAAAGGAAATTGCTCATACGCCTTTGTATGAGGCAGTTGAGCGCACATCCATAATCAGAATGAGCAAATTTAAGAGGTACAAATGCCACAAGAAGCAATTTTCAGTCCTTTCTTTGCAACAGTTTTTCTGACACTCATAGTCTGGGTGTATATGTACATCCGCCGTATTAGTTTCTTTACTGATAGAAAGATCCCTCCAGAGGATCTTGCTGTACCCGGCGCACTAGCGCAGATATCACCACCAAATGTATCCAATCCATCAGATAACTTCAAGAACCTATTCGAGATTCCGGTACTTTTCTATGCGCTCGTACTATATCTGTTCATGACAAAACAGGTAGATACAATATATGTGAACGCCGCGTGGGTCTTTGTTGTGTTTCGTCTATTACATAGTACTGTCCATTGCACATTCAATCTGATCATGCTTCGGTTCTACCTCTACCTATTTGCCACGCTTGCGCTGTGGTTCATCGCCATCCGCGCAGCCCTTATCCACTTTGGTAGGTAGATACTCTTTTTCTTCTGGACTCATCCTTGAACATTACCATCTTTCTTCCCTCGCGGGATATCCCTGACTTTCCTACCTAGGCAGTTACTAAATTTATTTCTTTTCACCCTTTACCAATCAGAGATGGTAATGCTAGATTTCTCTTATTTGCAATGCTTCAGGGTGATTTATGAACAAAGGTGAACTAGTGGATGCTGTAGCAGCAAAGGCCAACATCACAAAAAAGCAAGCTGATGAAGTCATTAGTGCTTTTTTGTCAGTTGTTACCGAAGCTGTAGCCAATGGGGATAAGGTAACGCTCATTGGGTTTGGGTCATTCGAGCGACGCGAACGCTCAGAACGCGAAGGGCGTAATCCCAAAACCAATGAGCCAATGACAATTCCAGCGACCAAAGTGCCTGCATTCTCTGCTGGGAAACAGTTTAAAGAAAAAGTAGCGCCATAAAGTATAAATAAGCCACCCTACCCAAAAGGCTGGCCCCACCGTTCCCAGTTCTCCTTATTAAATGGACTGCGCCACTTCAAAATAAGGTTCAACTCTAACTCTTGCCGTGTGCGTCGATCAACCGGAGCATCCCACCAAAATGCGGCGTTGACTGCTGTTTTTAACCCATAGCGATAATGTAAATCTTGGTAGCTGGCGATGTAATCTTTGCAGGCGTGTATACCTTTCCACCGCTTATTACTGCGGCAAGTTTCCCCAACATATAGCACTAGCCCAACTGCTGAATCTAAAATAAAATATAGACAAGCATCGCCAGAGCTATCAGCAGGTTTTCTGTAGAAAGACATTGGGACAAGGTGTAGCTTCAGTGGGTCAATTGCGTTGGGATCGCAGTGGTTGGAGGTGAGGTCGAACAGTGTAGTCTGCTGTAATGGTTGGCTTTCTCGCTGCCGTTGCTGATGAGTCAGTATGCGCGATTTCCATTCTTGTAAAGCATCAGCACTCATCAGCAGAGTGTCTGTTTTACTACCGTAGCTAGGTGTAATTGTATTGTTGGCAAAGAGATTGAGTTGTTGGGGTTCCAAAGATGTTTGTTGAGTGCAACCAGAGTCATGATAAAGTATTTCAACACAGAGATGACAGTGGCGATCGCTCAGACTAGGGGCTAATTGATTAAGAACTCAATAAACCAGACATATTTAAAACTCGTTCTGACCAATTAGAAGCAACATCAGCTATGCTTATCCTTTGGCTTGATTGCTCCTTGATGGTATCCCAATTGCGTTGCCAATCTTGTAACAAGTCTTGAAGTTGGTTTAATTCGACATTATAGATTTCACTGTTTTGCTGTATTAAAGACAAATACAACAAACTTTCGTGTAACAATACTGGAATAACTTGGTTACAATCGCTACTTTGTACCCAAGACTTCAAGTGTGCCAGACTTGATGCTAATTCACCCAATTGCTGTGGTTGGGTTAGATGTAAAAAACTAGCTTCAATCGCACTCCAGTTGGGCATCAAAATCCTCCTAGCAACTGCTGGATAAAAAATAATTTTGCGTTGAAGCATCGATTGAAAGAGTTAGTGGTATATTAGTACAAAAGAACTATCAAACCAGGTTCAACAGCTTCAAACTGCAATAGTTATTAATATTTTGTACTTCCAAATTGAGGAATGCTATGGCAGATTCTAATTCCCTATTTTCTTTGTATGAAGAATTAGTACAAGATCATTCCAGCCAATTCGATCCACAAATTGCTTCTTTGCAAGAGTTGGTCATTACACGAATGCAAGAAATTCGTGACGCAGAACAGAGCTTAGTAGAAACACAAGCAATAGAACTTAAACGGATCACTGATGCTCTGGCTACTGATGCTCGTTGCTTGTTGCCAACGCCAGGATTAAGAGCATTTGTACAAGAGTTAAAACAGACTAAAAGTAATAATTGGTACACGCGCCAATCTGAATTTAGTATTGCAGAAGATCCAACTACTTGGTTATTGGCGATGCTCAAACTACCGATAGGTTTGAGCAACTACCAAACTCACGAAGACCTGAATGGTTATGATGACGAACGTAACTTTATCGGGTATAGCTATACTCTGTCTCTAAAATTAGGTTCAGTTGAGCATTCGATCAATGAAATACCATTAAAACGCATATATAACGTCAACGAGTGTAGTGAAACTTCTATAAAAGGGCAAATTGAGGACTACATTTATGGTGACGTAAAATATTTACTTAGAGATATGGAATATCCAGAGTCACAAAAACAGCAATTAGCGGCTGAAATCAGCACATTAGTAGGTTACTCCCCCAAAATATTCGCACTTAAACCTAGAAGAGCTATTTTTAATTATTCATCTATAGAGGAAGACTGATGCAATTGTATTTGAGCTTGTCAGCCTATGGTGGAGTTTCAACCCGTGAAGCATTAACAATATTTTGGAATGCAGGAATCCGGTATGTTGAGCTAGCAATTGGGCCTCGACCTGATACTGATTCAGCGCAAGCAGTAGAGGATTTTAGACAACAAGGAATGGTCTATCGAGCGCATCATGCTTTTGTTTGCAGCGCACGCCACTATCCTTTCAATCTAGCTCAACCTCAAGATTGGAAATATTTTGAACGATTGGCAGATTATCTAGCTAGTATAGGTGTTACCGCTTATTCAGTACATGGAGGAAACTTTTGTAAAACCACTGAACGCGTTTTAGCATACACAACATTTGTAGAAAATATTCATCGTCTTCATCGGGTTTGTTTAACGCGAGGTATTGTTTTGGGTGTAGAAACAATGTATCCTACACTCACAAATAGTACTGTTGAAAACCTTTTGGATAATGCTTCAGAACTTGCTCAATTTTGCCAAGATGTTCCCCAGATCAAGATAGTTGTAGACTTGGCCCATCTCAACATTTGGCGTGACAAAACCGAAATACTGTTGAATGAATGGTTGGGACTTCCACCAGAGAAAATTTTAGAAATTCACATTTCAGACAATGATGGACGGCAAGATATACATTCGCGGATTACGGACAATACTTGGTGGTTATCTCAGATTACTAATTTTCCAAAGGGAATTCCCTTGGTGTTAGAGAGCCGATTAAATCGATTGCCTGTTTCAGTAGTGCAGCAAGAGTACGACCGGATCGTTGCTTTAATAGTAAGCTTTTAATCTCAAATGAGATTAAGCACTAATAGATTCAGATAACAAACCAGACATATTTAATACTTGTTGCATTTTACTACTGGTAAGTGCTTTAAGTCCAAAACAGAGCGCCTGGTTGTGGGATGATATATGCCAAAATCACGAAAACTAGAAGAAACTTTATCTATTCTTGCCCAAATTCGAGAGCATCCCACAAGTGAGGAAGGGATCATAATTTTACGCCAAGTTCTTAAGAGCAAATATTCTATGGCTGTTGCCCAAGCAGCCAAGATAGTAGGCGAATCTACTATTACTGAGTTGGTTGGCGATCTTGTAGAAGCTTTTGCTCGAATGATGGTCAAACCCATACAAGTAGACCAAAATTGTCTTGCCAAGAAAGAGATAGCACAAGCACTGTATCACTTAGAATACAGCGATGAAAACCTTTTTCTGCAAGGGATTCGACATATTCAGATGGAGCCAGTATGGGGAGGGGAGGAGTTGAAGATACTGCTGCCCATCTTCGGGGTATATGTGCTTTAGGTCTGGTGAGAATGAACTACTCAGACGTAATGAACGAATTAGCCGATCTACTAGCTGACCCCAAACCAGAAGCAAGAACTGCTGCTGCAAAGGCGATCGCCTACACAGGAAATCCCCAAGGTGTACCTTTACTTCGTTTAAAAACCCGCATCGGCGATCAAGCACCACAGGTGATTTCAGAGTGCTTCAGTGGTTTGTTACAACTGGCTCCGGCTGATTCACTTGCAATAGTTGCTGGTTTTCTTTTTGATCCGAAGGAGCAAATCTGTGAGTTAGCAGCATTGACGTTGGGTGAATCACGATTAGAGGAAGCATTTGATCATCTCAGAAATTGCTGGCAGCAAACAAGAAACGTAGAACTTCGTCGCACATTGTTACTCGCAATAGGGATGTTGCGACAAGATAAAGCAATAGATTACCTGATTTCACTAGTGGCTCAAGGAAAAGATATTGAACGCGATGTGCGACTTATTGTTTCGTTACACAAGTCCGGTGTATGAACGATTGAAAAGAAAATTCCCACAATCCGCACTGGAGCGAGAAAAT
>NZ_JBDNJQ010000211.1:0-12832 GCF_051172895.1 Nostoc sp. CALU 1950
TCCTAGATCATATTGTATATTGATTTGTGTAATTAATTTTGTTTGATTACTTACCTAAGATTATTCATACTTTTGCTAAGTCTCTGATTAACTCAGCCCTGCTGGGTCTTTTTGCATGGCTTAGTCTAAACTCCAGTACTTTACGACAAGCTAATTTACAAATGTCGCCAGAAGTTCTTACTGATAGTCTTGAGACTGACTACCTTGGGTTCTGCTGTCGCTTCAGGGGCATGACCAACAGTCACCGCAGCAACTTGTGGTGCAGGTGTCGTTAACAAAGAATTGAGTAATTCTTGCTGATAGTCAATATCTGCTACTGTGCGGTAAACTCTGTGATAATCTATCTGCATCCCTAAAGGTGTTGGAACAATTTTCAGATATTCATTAAGAGCAGATATGTAGGTATCACCAAAATTCTGGAGAGCAACAGCCGGACGGATAATATTCAACAATTGAATAGCTCGTCTAATGTCTACAACACTACGGCTAGCATCAATCTCTGGCTGACTTTCGCTGTAGCCTTTGGCTTTCTTTTCTGCTACTAGATTATGAAATTTAGTAATGGCTCTTTGATGATTACCTAATGTGTGGATTTTAGTCTGTGCTTGATAGCCGACTCTGCCCCACTGCACTGTTAAATTACCATCTTCGACAATGGCCGCCCAGAATTTATTGCTGTTCTGGATAGCATCAACAAAAACTAAATAGATTTCCATGTTTTTAACCTAGTCAACTCGCTAACTTCTGGGCATTGCCCCATCTAATTTGATGTTGTAGTGCTTCAAGTATTGTTTCCGCTTCGTGTGTTGTTAATCCATTTAATTGTGAGCAAATATCTACCAAAAGTTGTGGCGTATCCATACCAAGAAATGTGACAAAAAGTGCATCCCTAGAAGCTTCTATTAGTGTGTAACTGCTCGGCTCATGCCTTTCTCGCATAAATACATAATTTGTTAACACCGTCCGAAGCAACAATTTTGTTTTTCTGTCTAATTTCTCCAAATATGCGCCATAATTCTCAACCAGTTGGTCAATGGTTGGAGTCTGCCCGTAATAAGTAACTAAGTCTGTTGTCATGTTTCTTCGCCTTATTAACTATGTTAATTAGCTAGCTATCAATTACTAAAAGAAAGAGCAATAGCGTACCCGCTATGAATCGGTGGCGATCGCCCCCATAGAATCAGGAGGCAATCGGTTTCTCATCAGTTCATATTCCGAAACTTAGCAGCACGCAAAGACTGAGTTTTCGCTGCAACCACAGGACTACTAGCTCGTCGTGCAGTGGATGCCCATGCTTGCATTTTTTCAACCGCCGCCGCATCCTGAATTGCAAGTGGGGTAATGGTTTGACGACAGGTTTCGAGGTCAGCAAGTGTTACCTGCTGCGGTCTACCCTCATCGAATGCCAGCAGAGCAGCTTCCGAAGCAAGGGTTTCCAGTTCTGCTCCTGAAAACTTTGCAGTGTTGGCAGCGATCGCTTCGAGGTACTCTGATTCCAGGTGAATACCAAAGCGTTGTAGATGAATCCCCAGAATCTGGATTCGTTCTGGTGAGGTCGGCAGATCAACAAAGAAAGCCTCATCAAACCTACCTTTGCGCTTAAACTCACTTGGTAGTGCTGATGGATCATTGCAAGTAGCTACAATAAATACCCCAGCAGTACACTCACTCATGAACGTAAGCAAAGTTCCAAGAATCCTTTGACTAACACCTGAAGTATCGCCCTGACCTGAAAGCGCCTTTTCCACCTCATCAATAAACAAGACACAAGGTGCGATCGCGGATGCTGTTTTCAGTGCGCGTTTAACATTACCTTCGGATTCGCCAACTAGTGAACCTAGAAGGGACGCAATATCGAGTTGCAGAAGTGGTAGATTAAGTATGCTAGCGATGTTTTTGGCACAGTGAGATTTTCCTGTTCCGGGTGGGCCAGCCAGCAATACACCTTTTGGTTGGGGTAACGAGAGACTTCGCGCCTCTTGCGTGAACAGCCGCCGCCGCCTCATCAGCCACTCGCGCAGTAGATCCAAACCGCCAAAGGGGATTATCGCAGGTTTACCCAACTCGATACCCATTTGAGACAGTAGCCGAGTTTTGTACTCGACGGCTTTGGGGATGAAATCAGCGCCGACAACGACACCATCATTAGTTAAGTTTTCTTTGACTGTTAACCGAAGGAAATCACTAATCTCCTCCAGGGTTAAACCCAGGGCAGCACGAGAAAGAGATTCAATTTCACTTTTATTAAGGGAAATAGTGAAAGTCAATTCCTGTTCAATAGCTGACTGTTGTAGGTCATGCAAATAAGAATTGATATGTTCAAGTATTTGGTCAATACTAGGTAAAGGAACTTCACAATAAGGAATCAATCTGACTAAGGATTCGTGTAATTGTATGTTCTGACCCAGTAATACAATGCGTTTATCTGTGGGTTTTAACCTGTGGTAAAGGTTTTTTACCTTGCTTAAAATCTCCCATGATAATTGGGGTGAGTTCTTAGCAATAAAGGGGTGAATATCTCCGAGGATAAATACACCATTCCCAGTGAAGTTAGCAATGTAATCAAACACATATAACAATGGATCAGCCTGTGGTGGTTTCTTATACTCTGCAACTGGCTTAAAGACCAATCCCCCATCTGCTGCGATTAAACATTGCTCTAAGGTTGATACTCCCAGATTCCAGAAAAATACTGGACTTGATAGCTTGTTAGATGCCTCTGTAGTCAACCACTGAATAATCGTTGCTTCATCAGGAGACAGAACATCAACCGCAGCAATAGGAATTTGTGAATCGAGTGTGGAGAGAAGATTTGAGAATTTCATGTCAATTATTCAAATATTTCATTTGTGAAATGGCGAAGCCTTTATGATCAGCAGTTACCAGCCGAGTTAAGACTGGTAACTGATGACTGATTACTGACGCAAACGTGTTTGATTGCTTAGGGTAGTCCGAAGTTGTTGGGTTTGGGCTTCGTCCTTGTAAATGCGATCGCTCTCGCTCACAACTCCCAATGCGGATTCAAACGGTTGTGTAGCCGATAAACAACTCAGCCCCTCGAACCCCTCAGCCTCCACACGAACTTCACCTGTAGCGCTGTCGAAATGAATCAGTATTGAACGTTCCATAATTATCTCCTCACGTACTGTTGAACTTCTTGATGTCCGGCAAAAGTTAGGCGTAGGGTTTGCACACTTCCGCTAGTTGATTCAGCGATCGCACATTCACCAAATTTTTCTTGTAACTCGGCAGCTTTGACACGAACCAAATGCTTACCATAAGCCAGCATTAGTTTATTACTGAAAAAGTCTTGTCCCAGCTTAGGAACTGTTTCATAACTATCGTGTATTACCTCGTACACGCCGCTTGAGATGTTCCATTTGAACCCGATGTCTGCACGGGCTTTTATGGTGCGACCAGATACGATGATTTCAGCGCTTTGTCCTTGAGAGCCACCGTAGTATCCTTTTAGTGGCTGTGCTGTTTCGTGAACTTGCGGATTCAGTTTCAAATCTTGTAAAGCTTGTACCAGGCATTCACGGTTAGCAAGCTTGGTTTTAACGGTTGAGAAATGTGACATTTTTAGCTCCAAGGCTTTCAAATTGGTTTAAGAAATAGTACGGGTGCGATATCCTTTTTGAGTTATTCTGGAAACTACGTATTAAATCCATTAGTCTTGAGCGAATACACCCTCGCCCAAGACTATTTTTTACCTGAACTTGAACGACATCACTGTAGCTTTCGATAAGCCCACATCGTCAGTCGCTAGCTGCTGTAGATTGCGTTGTTCATCCAACAACTTGGCGCGAATCTCTTGCATCTTTTGCTGTAGTTGACTGCGCGTATCAGAACCAAGATTCTTAGACTCAATCGCTGGATCGTTAACGATAGAATCTAAGTGCGCCATCATCGCCTCCAAGCTACTGCCTGCCTCCGGGTCAGCATTCGCTAGTAGTACCTGAACCTTCATAAGATGGCGTTGCATCTTCTTTTTAAACTGGATTGGCTTGCGTCCTGGCTCCCAGTCGCTCAATTCTTCAAGCAACTGTGCGGCAAGTTGTTCACCGCCAGCTAGAGCAGATTCCCGTAGCCTTTGCTCCAGATTTTGGTCATACTGTTGGATGAACTTGGTAATCTGGTCAAGACATTCGGCTTGTTGCTGATTGAGTTGTTCGGACAATGCCGGGATGATCACCGGACGACCAATCACGACTTGCAAATAGTCTTCGAGATCGGTCAGAGTCGGAAATGCTCTTAACAAGTTGGCTTTAACTGATTCTTGCTTATCCTGTGCTAATTCCCAAGTATTAAGTGAGAGGAACTGATCAATCCGTTCCTGATAATCAAGAAGTCCCCCTTCGTAATCAGCTTTTAATTGATTACGTAAACCAGGGGCGATATTATCCCTAATGTTGATTAACTGATTCCATACCAAGGGAGCTAAATCAATCGGACAAACCCAATCACCAGTATCAGCAGACATCCACTCTTGAACTGAAGCAATCTCTTGCCTCAATTGGGCAGCAGCTTCATCCAACTTCTTGAATACCTTAATACCTCGCAAACCGACTTCGGAATTTGTGACTTTCACAAGGTCTGATTCAATTTCAGAAACTTCAGCTTTTAAGACATCTGCCCATTTAGGAGCAGCAGATTTTGTACTTTTCTTTAGCTGAATGCGAAATCTAATGCGAGTTTTATTTAACTGTGAGAAATTGTGGCGCTCGACTACTGCATCAGTTAGAAAATTTGCAGCAACAGGATTGTCAATTGCTTGTACCATGATTATTCACCTCAATCACTATTTTTCACTTTCAATTCAGCGAAGCTTTCTTTGTGACTATTTGAATGTCTGTAGTAGCCCTATAGATTACTTTTTTAGAGCTATTCTGTAGGCGAATATGTCTTTTAATGACTGGTGGTTTATGTATGGACATGGCTTAAAATAGCTGAAGTTGCTGCGAATTATCCTGTACCACAGGCTTGTTATAAGTCATGCCTTCGACTTCATAACAGCGAGTCATAAGTTTGTTTCGATTTAGCCGAAAGCTGGCTTTTTTTCTTTGATTTGGCAGAGGGAGAAATAGATACTGTGGATGTTGGATGCTACCCTCATCTCCCAAATATCGACAATGTGTACCATTAATTTGGTAAACTTTTGATGAGCTTAACAGTGTCGCATCATACACTTTAATCAAATTTGTTTCCATCTGATTAGTATTCAAGTAGAGTGTGTGATAATCTTTAGTGGAATCGATTTTTCTCTACAGTTAGACTGATTGAATCTGACTGTAGAGTTTTTCACGGATAATCTGATTCAATTTTTCCTTTGATTCATCTGACAGAACATTAAAATCAAACTCTTTGGAGTCCCAAACTTCATCAAGGCTTGTAGACTCATCAATAATGTTTGCAATCAAACAAGATTCATTGTCATAGTTCCAGCCATTCGCTAAAAGCCACGGCAGAATTCCCTCAGATTGCAAAAATTTTTCCAGGTCAAAGAATTCAGAAAATAATTGCAGATTTTCGATGCTGGGGTGAACAATTGTAATAGTCATCTGTGATTAGTTGTGAATAGTTGAACAACAAAAAGAGGGGGAAAGGTTAAAGGGGAAAGGGAAAGGGATTCATGAATTAAATCATCCTTAGAAAAGCAAGGTTTTTACCTTTTCCCCTTCCCCTTTTCCCCTTTCCCTTCTTTATTAGCTGTAGACAAAGCTTGAGTTACTTATAACTACAGTCTCTCAACTCATATCTTGCACCTGATAAAAACAATCAGTATTAACCAAGAACAAGAAAATAAAAGTAACATCCATAAATGGGGACTCTACTTCCTATATTGGTAAACTAAACTACATTTAATAACAGCATATTTACGAGTGACATATACAAAAACAGGAATAATGTCATCTGCATAGAGATATTTTTATATGTTCGTAAAAAATGAGAAAAAAGGGCGTAGAAAACATAAATAACAGCAAGAAATATGGAAATCATTCTTGCCCACGCCCATACCCTAATGTATACGATTCTGGCATTGATGCCTAGCCGTTATCAACGAGACAACTTGGAAGCAATGTTAGGGCTATTTCTGGCAGCAGATGGAAAACCTTTGCCACATTACAGCAAATCCAAATCTGAAAGTGCCTTAAGCAGATTTCTAAATACCTATAAATGGCCTACTCGCAAGCTAATTCGTCATGTTCGCCAACAGGCAATTGAGCAAATTAACAGTCATTGTCCATTGGGAAGAAAAGCATTTCTACAAGTAATAATTGACCTGACAACTTTAGAAAAATGTGGTCAATTTAAAGCATTTAAGAATCTAATAACCGTTTATAACGGCAAACGAGGCTTGCATATAGTAGTTTTGTACTTAGTAGTTGGACAATGGCGTATCCCTTGGAATTTTCGTGTCTGGAGAGGCAAAGGTACAGCGAGTCCAGCCCAAATGGCATTACGAATGGTGCGTAACTTACCAAAAGATTTGACCACAAAATTTCAGGTGAAAATTCTTGCTGATACAGCTTTTGGAACTAAGGATTTTATCAACGGTATTCGGAAACTCAAATATCATGCTGTCGTTGGTATTGGTTGCAATCGCAAGTTGGTTAATGGTTATCCAGTTAAACTTTTACATCGTCGAGGGCAACAAGTTCAACTCGTTGGATTAGACTTTCCTGTTACCCTTTCATGGTATTATTTCAAACGTGATAATGGTCAATTTGTTAAACGATATGTTATCTCTACACAGCCTCTTAAAGCTAGTACTATTTCATGGTGGGGTAAACGTCGTTGGAAAATTGAAGGTTGGTTTAAAACTGCTAAACATCGCTTTGGTTTAGATAGATTTGGACAAGGTACTCTTTTAGGAATTTATCGTTGGTTAGTCTTATCCATTACTGCCTATTTATTAGCATATTGGACGTATCTTTCATCCTGTTTACCTGATTCTTTGGACTGGGGTCAAGCTGCTTTTCTTGCACTATCTACTTTTTTACCTCATTTAGTCTTGTCTTTATTGCTACTAAGTATTGAACGGCTTCGACCCCTAGCACTTAGTCATGGAATTGACATTACTATTTCCAGGTGCAAGATATGAGTCAAGCCCTGTTTACAACAAGTTAAAGCACCATTTCATTCGCAGCTTTTGTTACAGCTAAAGCCTGTTTACTAACCTCTCGCCAATTGCTTTGCTCGTTGTAGGATGCCATCACTAATTCCGACTCTACCCATACCCGACAGAACAACACATTTTCATCTGTCGTCCCCGGAGTAGGCTGTAGTGTAATGGGAGAATACAATTGTTCTGGGGTCAAAGTTGCGATCGCCGCAAGTATGCACTTTGAGAAATGCGTGTCGTAGCCTGATTCTAAAATATACGTCCGGTCTGCTTGAATAGTTATCAGCAACTTGCAGGTTTCTTTTTTGCGGCGTTCTGTATTCTCAAAACGTAGTTCTTTAAGATATCCAGTTAAGGCAGTTTGAGGGACATCACTTGGTTCACCATTGAGTGTGTACCACAATCCTCCGTGCTGACGATTGCAGTAGATTTTACAACTGCCAGCTTCAGAGTGCAATCCCAGTTTCGGTTTATTGATTGCTGCGACTAACTGCTTGAGTAGTTCCTCTTGACGCATTAAGGCAGCAAGTAAATCAGAATTTTCTTGAGGGTTCATTGTTCAATACCAACACATCTCACTTTCGCATTGGCGAAGCCGTTGACTTCTTAAAAAAGCAGGCGCAACCGATGAAGATTTCGGTCACGCCTACTGATTTTTTTTACGCCGCTACTAACTCCTGACAAACTTGTGGCAGTTTAATCGGAGCAGTTGCCGTGGATAGAACCTCTACAGCCTCTTTCACACTCCAATATTGCACTCCATCGCCACAGCGCCAGTAGTAGGTCTTGGGGTCGTTTTCCCAGACTTCATCAGCGTTTCTGACCTTGAAGACAATTCCCAAGAACTTACCATCTAGATATACGTTGTGAGCCGTCTGAAGGTCAGTGCGTCCTACATAGGTCAGTCGATAGCCGTCTACTGGTTCGCACAAGTCTTCTGCACGAGTCCCGCGATACGAGCAGTTACCGCACCCATGACCACCACAATCAGGACAAATGGCAGCAGGCATATTCCACTTCGGCAGTGTAAAATCCCATTCAGCCGGTGGGGTTAATATTCGAGCCTTGTGAGAGATATAACAACCAGCGTGACCGATTATCTTATCAGAATGGTATTGGACACTCAACGATAGCCAATCACAATCACCTAACAAGCCAATTTTCTCAGAAGCTTGTTTCAATTCCTCATCTTCCTTATGATTGCGCTCTACTGGAGCAGAAAGACTCGCTTTAACCTCTGCAACAGCGCGTTTGAAAGATTGTTTATGGTATCGAGCATAACCGTGGGTCATTTTTACCCACACAATATCATTACTGTTGATCCAGATAGTTACTACATCTTCGGGCTTGCACTCTTTTGAATAGTCCGATTGATTGACGATGGTTGCAATGATTTGGCGATCCTGTGTGGTCAACGGATCTTTTGTTGGCGCAGTGGCTGAAGTTTGTGTCATCATTGGAAATACCTCTTGTTTGGGGTAAAAAGGCGATCGCAACTTTTCCAGAGCCAGCGATCGCCTTTTGATTTGTGTAGTAATTGATGTTGTGGCTTGCCACAACACTCTCAATCTAGAATTGGCGAAGCCTAATATTCTTTTGCTCCTAGCCAGTGACCGGAGCTACCAAGCAGGATACACAGCGCGTCAGGCGACAGGTGAGTTTCAATAACATCATTCGCTAGTCTTCATCCTGTTGGTAATTTTTATTAAGAACTCCCGCAATCCTTATCTACCTTCAGCAGCTTTGACTATCCACTGCATCTGTTACCTGGGGATATTGTTCTGTTCTGTTTTTTTCAAGGTTCAGTAGAAGCGCTTTTTGTATTTTTAGGAGGAGCGCCCGTTTCATACTTTTATTATCACTGACGGCGTTAGTGATTGTCAACCAGTTTGAATCACCTTTTTAGGATTTTTCACTAACTGAACTTGTAAAAAATCTTCTACAGATATATCAAGAGCCTTGCATATTGCTTCTAGCTTTTCCCAAGAAACAGTAGGTTTGAGTCCTTTACGTTCATCAACTGTATATTCTCCGCGCTCCAAGTGCTGTATTGACTGGTAAGAACACCCAGCCCGTTTAGCCAGCGAAGCCATTGACTCTTCACCTCTAAGTATTTTTAATCGCTCTCCCATCTCTTTAGTCCACCAGACGCTAGCGATAAGAGTTTTTGACATAATTAATAGTTCTTCTTCTATGTAATCTTTTCTATTATCGCCACTTGACTTCTCAGCCATAATACAATAACTTAGTTAGTGATAAATAGTAATACCTTTCACTAACTTAGTTTGAAGCACGGCAAAAGTAAAAGCGATCGATTGCTGATCGGGGCAGTGCCTTTGTGTGAACGTCTTGATTCTGGAACGATTAAAGTTTTTAGCAACCAGTTTTCAGACTTGGTTTGGTCATCGGGATCTCCGAGGTGGCTCCAGCGTTAGAAGTTTACTTGCCGCCACTCCGGGTTAGCTGCGGCTACTTTTCCCGGTGGCACTTCAGTTTTGGTTCGTTGAATTAGTTTGCGATCCCTTTTGGCAGTCGGCTTAAAGACTCAGTATACTGAGTAAAATTTAAGTCGAATTTTTCTAGCTATTTTCTCATCTAGAACTTAAAATAGTCGTTAATACTGTTTGCGGGACTTTGGTGCGACTTCCGAACCTAGCCTGTAACGCTATCCTAGCTTGTCGTGTCGTCATTCCCCGAACAGTACCCCCTTCAAAAAAGCCACTATGTCAAAAACGGACATTAATCGGGCGAACCAACATCAGCAAGTGGCAAGGGAAGATTTAGTCATGTTCATTAATGCTTGCCTCTCCTGCACAGGACAGCGTGAATTCTATGGTGATGGTTACGGGCAGCGCGTATCTATTGACTTTTTGCACGACTATATTTTAGGTAATTACCGTTTACTCTACACCCGGACATTGGCAGCAGGGATTAACCACTTCAACCAAGCGCAGATTATCCTCAAATTACTAGCAACAGGAAAACATACACCCCCTGAACATCGACAAGAAGAAGGTGCATTAATTGCCGCAGCATTAACAGCCCTACCACCACAACGAGGTTGGGAAGTATTGCAACAATTGCGGAAAAGAAGTATTAATAATCGTCGTAGCAGAGCGATCGCTCGTGATTATCTCCAGCAAAAACGTGACATCAACTTTGATGCTGTGAAATATCGCTCGAAATTTCGAGCGATCGCTTCCCATGCTCACCTCACCCTACCAGGAGAATTAGGTAATTTTCTCTTTGGGAAATGGAAACAGCAAGTTTATCAAACAGAATTATTCGAGACATTTCGCCAAGCACACTATAGCGCTCAAGCAGTTTATCAACTACCCTTTACAGTTGCCGAAGGTTTAGCAGCAAAACACGGAATTAAACGAGAAGTCTTTTTATCCCGTATTCAAGAGCAAATGACTTTGAATGAAAAATTGCGCTTTCAAAGTTCAGCCAACCGCACAGAAGTAGAAATCGACATTAATTTAGGTCGTCTCCCCCTAACTCGTTTGGCGCTGTATATTCTATCCTTGCCATTGGATACTCGCAAACAGCAGTGGGATATTTTAAACCAAGCATTAGAGAAATCTGCTGCCTTCACATTAAGAAAATCACCTCTAAAACTAGGACGAGTAGCCGCAGTTCTAGATTGCAGCTACTCCAGTTCCGGTTCAGCCGAAAAACATCGTCGTCCTTTAGGGGTAGCCTTAGCTACTCATTACTTACTAAAAGCAGCATCCCAGGAATACCAAGCTTTTTGGACAGCATCAACCAGCGATCCACTGCTGATTCTAGCTCGTAGACAAACAGACCTCGCTACTCCCCTACTTGATGCTTTGGAATGGGGCGCAGATTTAATAGTACTTGTCACCGATGGTTGGGAAAACGACCCTCCCAGTGGAGCATCAGAAATTCTACGTGTATATCGTAATCGTTTAGACCCAAAACAAAAAACTTCGATTATTCATTGCAATCCTGTTTACAATGCCAATGACTTTTCTTTACACCCCCTTAGCCCCACAATCCCCACAGTAGGATTACGGGATGCAGAAGATTTACCTACCATGTTGGGCTTTGCTCGATTTGCTGAAGGCTCTGCATCTTTAGCCGAATTGGAATCATATTTAGCAGAGCGAGTCAAGCAAATGTTAAGTGATACAGCAATAAAAACTCCTAAACCCAGGACTGATAAATCTTGAGCGGCAATTATGGCATCCAAAAGCAATCTCTTAGCAGACATATCACTCAAAGGACTAGAAATTGCTCCTTCTCAAATACGGGGAGCAGTGCGGATTGTGCCATTATTGCGCCATCAAGTACGTAATGACTTGCGCTTGCTGCGTCGTAGCTACGATGAAGATTTAGCAGTTGTTTCCTTAGCAGGAGAAATGACAGCACCAGGAATGAAATATTTTTCCTATGTTCCTCACGGGCTAGTGTTGTCCTGGACTGATGACGGCAGCCCTGTAGGGGCTTTTGGAGGACAGCTTTTTAAAACAGATGGTAAACAGCTAAACTATGGTTGCGCCAGTGTCCGGTTGATGCACCGGATGGTGAAGCGGGAATCTAGTAATCAACTGAGATTTTTGCCACTTCACTTGGCAATGGAAGGCTTTTTATCAATGTTTTTCTCTGGCCCCGATATCGCCTGGAGTGAATATTCTAAGTATGCCCTTTCTCATGGGCTGGGTAGCCGAATGGAAAGCTCTTTTAGTGGACGTTATATTGCTGGACTTGAAGATGCTTTGCGGGTATTTGAAATTCACTCTCGACAGGTTGGGGTATTAGTATTTGTTGCTGAGGCATTAGCATCAGCTTTTGTAGTACCGACCCCAGAGGACTATCGACTTTTGCACAATAGCTTGTTAGAAGATTTCTATGGTGAGTTATTGTACCAATACGCTTTACTGCACGATACTACTTTTCCAATGAGTGTATCTTTAGATGAGTCAAAAATCAATGATTTAAAAGCTTTGAGAGCAGCAGTACAAAATATGCGTTCAGATTGGGCATCGTTTCAGGGTTTCATGGCAGAGGGACTGTTAGGACGCAAATTAATTTCTCAAAAAGTCTATACTGCTGGTTCGTTCATGTTACAACGATTTATTACTGACCTCAACCCCAACGAAGAAAATCATATTGGGGAAGCAATTATTCGAGAGAATGGTGAATTGGAGTATTTAAAGACTTATCGCTTATCAGGAATGCAGACTCGCCGAGTTTATTTGCTGAGTCAGTTAGCAGAGCATAATTGGAATTTGGATGCTACAGCTAGTAAATTGGGCAATACACGAGAGGAATTTGTGCTGCGTTTAGAGAAGGTGGGTTTTGGTTATTTGCTTAATGCAGAAGTACGACTTGCAGCACTGAAAAAAATCAAGGGAAAAAGATGATACAGGTATATTATCCTGATTAATTTGAAGAAACTACATCAATTGCTCTTAGGCGATGGACTACAACTGCTAGAGCAAATTTAGCGGAGTTCGACTTCAATAACCTTCGACTAGCTTAAATCAACACATTGCACACTGAGTATGTAAAAGTAGAAGGCGAAATATTGTTATTGGCAACCAAGGTGCGGGGAGGATGTTAAAGCCAGATTAAACTAAGAGTATGAGAATTGGTATTTTCGAGCAGATGACAGTTAATAATGGACGCCTTATGTGAATTAAGGGAGAGGATGTTGCTCAAAAGTAAGGACATCAATAC
>NZ_JBDNJQ010000241.1:0-8484 GCF_051172895.1 Nostoc sp. CALU 1950
GACGCTTTGAGTAACTTTTCATCACCTCTACGGCAAACATGGGTGTTTCCTGAACAGCAAAGAGAAACTCTTCCTCATTAAGGAAAACCAGTTTGGTATCTACCTTGGCGATCGCTGTATAAGTTCTATTTTTAATTCCTACAAGTACCCCGACATCGAAAACTTCCCCCGTATCAATGGTTTCTACAATCTTGCCATTGACTAATATATCTATCTCTCCTTCGAGAATCCCATACATTTCATCACCAGGCTGTCCTTCTTCAAAGATGACTTGGCCTGCTGAAAATACTTTAGGGTCGGATTGTTTTTGAAAGATACTGACTGTTAACACAGGACTTAGCATTAGAGCAACCCCAAATTATTTGTTTTTAAACGAAACCTTTATATAACGTCAGTTCGGGTTAAGAACTCAAATTTGATTACTTGGACGAAAGAATAAGGCTTTCACCCTATCCAAACTAACGACATAATCAAAGTTTCAGCTTATCCCGATCTCAGGTTTATATAGCTTTAGGCGAACCCAGAAAAGTACACTACTTTTTGTCGATTAACTCTCGAACTTCGCAAATTTTCTGATTAGCTGCCTGAGATATCATTAAATCAGAAAGCATCAAATCCTTCTTGTATCTTGCTAGGTAAATAAGTTCAGTTTTCTCTACCACTTTTGAATGTTTTATGAGGATTTCTATAAGTTATACATCAACTAAAACATTTACTCAAACATAATATTTGACGGCAAAACTTTATACTTATTCTTGTCAAAATAAGGTAATATTAATATCTAGAAAAGGAAGTGTCCAATATTGGCGGCTATAAAAGGACACTCACCATGACCTACTCAGATTTCTCTTTGAATCGATAAGCCTAACGTTATGGCAACTCTTAGAGACACTCCGCGATCGCTTACCGCTTTCATACAATGAGTTAATTGTTGCATTGTTGCATTGTGTATTTGTTGGATTAACCTCTTGTTTACTAGCTGTATCGTCACTTCTGCTGCTTCCAAACCAGGTTGTACTCTCTCTCAACAGTCACCAGCAATTTTGCCTGCAACGAAGATAAATAAGGTTTAGCTTGTTTCCCCAACCCCTGCAACAGCCAATCCACAGCCTCGTCACGGGTCGCCACTTGATGCAACTGCCGTAACCTCAAACATAACTGCTGCATGAATCTACAATCTTCATCAAATAGTTCCAGTAACTTCAGGTGTTCGATTTTTACAGTGTAGTCACCATCCCAGGTTTGAACTGTACAGCTATAGTCTCCAACATGGCTGACTACGCCCCAATAACCCGCTTTACCTCTCAAGTCTGGATTATCTTTGGGCAGAAGAACGCATATCTCCCCAACGTGGTAAGGATTGGGTACTTTCGTCCTTTCGCGTATCCTATCCACAACGTCTTTCACTATGCGACCGGATGGAATTTTATTGCCAGCTTGCTCTACTGCCTGTTGCCATACATCCGCTTGCACAGCCGGTTCCAACTCGGCTTTCGCCAAAAAGCGCAATTGTCGTTCGTTGGTCGGCATTGGAATTTGCCGACCAATGGTCGGCAAAAACTTTTGAAGATTCTCATAAACCACAGTAGCCGAAATCTTTAAGTACGCTGCATCACGACTATAATTGAAGCGATCTCGGCAGTATTCTTCAAAAGTACGGTGCGTGGAACGGTATAGCCGTCTGTCTCTCAACTCCATCAGCGCCTGACCCGCTTCTAAAAATGCACGTTCTACACGGTGTTCTAAATGCAGGCGTAAGCTTTGTTCTTCCTGGGTCAACTCTGTTACTTCAACAGCAGTAACCGTAATCGTTGCTGAGGCTGGGTTGTCTTCGCTAGAAGTATTTTCGGGAGCAGAGTCGGTTGCTGGCTTTGGTTCACCAGATGCCCCAGGGATAACTTTCTTGCGTCTGGATGGGGGTTTGTTCATTGCCCCACCTCTAGCCTGACAGCAGTTGAACAAATATTTAGTTGTGTCATCATGAAATATAGAGTTTTTATTTATACCCCTATCCTTTTAACAGGTTGGGGTTTTTCATTGCTTTTTATATTTTGCACTGATGAAAGAATACTTTGACGAAAATCAGTCCAATACCACAGTTAACAAGAAAGACTTCAGTTGTCAGGAGCCTGAATTCAATTCTGACTTCTGACAACTGACAACTGAATTCAATTTCAGCTTATTCTAGAAAATACCCTCTTCAGCACATGGGTAAAACAACGGCTAATGCTTGATTATTTAACGGCGGGTATTATATTTTGGATGACTTTGTTTGGAGTACAAGAGTCGTTGTTAGAATTTCGCCTGGGTTATCTCGGTCGCTACTGGTTTCTTGCAATTAGTGCTAGCTTACTCCTGAGCTTTTTGCTCTCTGCCCCAATTACTATCACGCTAATCATTAAATTTGCGGTAGATCCGTTTACTTTCCCAGGTAATGTAATTCTCTCAGGAATTGCTGCGGTAATCTTTGGTGTGATTCTTACCCTGGCGCAGTGGTTGATACTTCGTCAATCCGAAATGACACCGAGAGTTTTTGCACTGATCAATACAGTTATTGGAATTCTCGTCTACTTCCTACTGGTGTGGCTCAATGAAGGGACTCTGGAGTGGAGTGGTAATCCCTTTGGCGGCTGGAAAACTGTAATAATATTTTTGGCTGGTGGTGCGATTACCGGAGCAGCCACTGGTAAAGTCTTGGATTTCTACTGTGAGCGAGTCGAACAGCGATTAATTCAGCTTGAGAGAGAAAGAGAAGAGAAAGAAAGGCTCAGAAGAGAAAAAATAGAAAACGAAATATTTGAAAGGAAAAAGCAAGAAAAAGAAAAGCTTGAAAGGGAAGCCCTAGAAAGAAAAATGATTGAGAGAGAAATGGCCTTAGCTGAAGAGAAAAAGTGGTACGAAGAACATGGTGATGATGATTTCGATTATGAGGATGATGAATAATATTTGAGTATCAATTTACACACTAAACTGTCAGGCTAAAATGAGTCCAAAGCACAAAATTACCCTGGCTTTTATCCTTCTTTAGTAGTAAAGGAGAATTTTTGTGTAGCCAAGGGACTTATAGTAGCCAAAATCTCATTGAGACAAAGAGGCAGCGCGGTGTTCTGCCTTAGTGCTAGCTCCTCCCTTTAGGAGCTATATCTGCATGGTATTTATTGAACTCTTGAAGCGCGATCACAATCTCGAAGTTTTCTTGGCTTTTAACTATTCAATATCAAGCAGATAAATGTTAATTGCTTAAATTCAAGATTAAAATCATGATTTTAACTTGCTAAGGGAGTCCGAAATTAGCAATTCTGACAAAAGAAAGTTTTATCGCAAAAAACTACTTTTGTCGGTAATTAGCAACGCTGTCAATAATAGTACAAGCAACTGCTTTCAATTAAGACCGATTGTCTCTTGTGTTTCCTGTGTTCCCGATTTAGCTGAGTTTCCCTAATTCCTATGAGTTACAAAAAATACGTTGCTGGCATTCAAAGCATTGCCAAACTAAAGCACCAATATTCCTTACAAATTTGTAGTGCATTAGCTTACAAGCAAAGGCAGTATCCGCGATCGCAACCTACAGATACTAGACAGTGCTAACTTAAACACCTTTTATCTATCTTTAATACTTAAGATGCAATGTGTTGCAGAGATGGTTCTAATCAAGAGATGCAATAATAAGTAGTCATGCAAAATAAATTGCACATCTCATTTGCCTGTATTCCTTATCCAGTCAAGGATACAGGATTAAAAAATAGGCAATTAATTTTGCACAAGTACTTACTTGGGGCGATCGCGGTTGATAGTCATGTAGAAAAAAGTTTATAACTATGACTCATTTTGGTATCCTCTGTCCACCCAGCACTGGACATCTTAACCCAATGACAGCACTGGGGCGAGAATTACAAAGACGTGGACACTGTGTCACTCTATTTGGAATTGCTGATGCTAAATCTAAGGCACTAGCAGCGGGACTAAATTTTTGCATGATAGGAGAGTCTCAGCATCCTTATGGAGCAACCGCACAGTCCCTAGCAAAGTTGGGGCAATTAAGCGGTTTTAGCGCTTTGCAATATACTATGATTTTGATGAAAGAAGGAATAAATCTCCTACTTAGCGAAGCACCGCAAGCTATTAAAGCAGCTAGTGTAGAAGCGTTGTTAGTAGATCAACTTACAGTGGAAGGTGAGACTATTGCAGAATTTCTGCAAATTCCTTTTATTACTGTTTGCAATGCTTTGCCAGTTAACCAAGAAGCCAGCATTCCACCTTTTTTCACATCTTGGAGCCATAACACAGCATTGTGGGCACGTCTACGTAATAGAGCAGCTTATTTGCTGACGAGACAGATCACAAAACCACTTACTCAAGTTTTAGACATATATCGGCAAAAGTGGAGCTTGCCACTCTACTCTCAAGCACCTCACAAAGATAGCTTTTCTCAACTTGCACAACTGAGTCAATTGCCGCAAGAGCTTGACTTCCCAAGGCAGTCTTTGCCCAAGTGCTTTCATTTCACTGGGCCTTACCAAGATCCAACTGGACGTGAACCCACACCTTTTCCGTATGAAAAGTTGACTGGACAACGGTTGATTTATGCTTCGCTTGGAACTATACAAAATCAATTACTAGAAATTTTTCACACTATTGCCTCAGCTTGTATTGGCTTAGATGTCCAACTAGTAATTTCTCTTGGTGGGTCTAGTGGTTCAGAATTAATACAAGGATTACCTGGCTCTCCGTTAGTTGTTAACTATGCACCTCAACTGGAACTACTGAAAAAGACAACCCTTACCGTTACCCATGCAGGGTTGAACACGGTTTTAGAATCTTTAAGCAACAGTATACCTATGCTAGCTATTCCAATTGCTAATGACCAGCCAGCAGTAGCAGCACGTTTAGCTTGGGCAGGGGCTGGAGAAGTTGTACCCTTATCTCAATTAACTGTTCCCCGCCTACAAACGAGCATCCAGCAGTTAATGACAGAAGATTCCTACAAAAAAAATGCTTCTAGATTACAAACAGCTATTCGTCGCGCTGGAGGAGTCAGTCGTGCTGCCGATATTGTGGAACAGGTGATAAACACAGGAAAGCCCGTTTTTTCTCATCTCGAAGATAAGTAATATTGCTAGCGAGTAATCTACATAAAAAGTGAAAGTACACTTCTGAGCTTAATTCAGATGAGAATGCAAAAAAGTAGATTTTATGTTTTTTATATAAGTGCCTTCCACTACCTGTTATCTTCGTCCCAAGCTGTTGCACAAATCGTCCCTGATGTTTCGTTACCTAATAATTCTCAAGTCACGAATCAGGGTAATATCACCACTATTAATGAAGGTACGAAAGCAGGTAATAATCTGTTCCACAGCTTTGAAAAGTTTTCTCTTACAACTGGAGACACTGCTTACTTCAACAATCCGACTGATATTCAGAATATCTTTAGTCGGGTAACAGGTTCATCCATATCAAATATTGACGGTATACTTCGAGCTAACGGTACTGCTAACCTGTTCTTGATAAATCCTAGCGGGATTATTTTTGGCCCTAATGCTTCACTAAATCTTGGTGGTTCATTTCTTGCTAGTACGGCAAATAGCATTAATTTTGCTGATAAATTTTACTTCAGTGCCACGAATGTGAAAACTACACCCTTACTAACTATTAGTGTTCCAGTTGGTTTGCAATTGGGAAGCAATCCAGGGGCAATTATTGTGCAAGGTACAGGTCATAGATTAACTGTTTCTACCCCCTTATTTTCGCCCATTTTAGGATCTGCTACTAGCTCTAATAGTCTACGGGTGTCTGAAGGAAAAACCCTCGCTTTGATAGGAGGTAATGTTGACTTACTGGGAGGTATTTTGACGGCTCCTGGAGGAAGGATTGAAATAGGCAGTGTTAGCTCCAGTGAGGTTAACCTCAATCCCACTTCTAATGGCTGGATTTTGAATTATAAGGATGTACAAAATTTTCAAGATATTAGATTATCTCAACAAGCTTTAGTAGACGCTAGTGGTATCGGTAGCAGTTCAATTCATCTAATCGGCAAGCAAATTTCACTAGCCGATGGTTCGATAGCATTAATTCAAAACCAAGGAACTCAAGCAATGGCAAGTATCAATGCAAATGCCCTTGACTCCATAAAATTAAGTGGCACTTCCTCTGATGGAAAGATTGCCAGTGGATTGTTAAGTGAAAATTTAGCAGCAAATACAGGTGATATTGAAGTGTCGGCAAAGAACTTAGTTATTCAAAATGGAGCAGCTATATATGCTAAAACTTTCACAGAAGCAAACGGTAGCAATATAATTTTGAATGCCTCAGAATCGACGCAAATAATTGGTTTTTCTTCTATTGATCCTACTAAGGTTAGTGGGATTGGTAATTATACTTTCTCTTCTGGTAATAGCGGAAATATCAGAATCAATACAGGAAATTTAACACTTTTAAATGGAGCAACAGTAATATCTGGAACATTTGGAGAGGGGAAGGGTGGAAATTTAACTATTAATGCCAATGAGGGAGTTCAATTAAGTGGATTTAATCCTTTTGTTTCTCTGGCATCAAGCCAATTAGGTGTTGCAGCTTTTAGTACTGGAAATGCTGGTATTTTAACAGTTAATGCACCAAAGGTTCTTTTACAAAATGGAAGTAATATTAATTCTTACACTTTAGGAAAGGGGAATGCAGGAAATGTTGTAGTTAATGCTTACAATTCTATAGATATAACGCGAGAAACCTCTGATGGATTAGTTTATGACCAACCTTTTGGTATATCATCAACCGCAGCTTTTATTTCTACTGCACTACAACAATTACTAGAATTGCCACCACTTACTAATGGAAATGCTGGTGATGTGACAATCAATACTAACCGATTAACTCTCAAAGATGGCACTCTAGTTAATGTAAGTAATTTTGGAACTGGTAATGCCGGAAATTTAAAAATTAATGCTAACAATATTAACTTAGATAACTCAAATATTGGAGCAGCAACTGCGTCAGGACAGGGAGGAAATATTTTCTTGCAAGCAAATAATTTATTAGTACGTCGTAATAGTACTATCAATGCTACATCAAGTGACCCAGGCTTAATCTCTGCCCTTGCTGCAAATTCTGGCTCTAGTGTAACAGGCTCCGCAAATGGCGGTAATATCATTATTGATACCAATCTTCTGATTGTCATAGAAAACAGTAAGATTACAGCCAATGCCCTTAAAGGAAGAGGCGGTAATATCAACATCAATGCTCTCGGATTCTTTTCTTCTCCCGATAGCAAAATTACAGCTAGTTCAGAATTTGGATTGAATGGTAATATCCAGATCAATGCCTTGGATAATAATTCTGGCATCAATAAAGCTGCACCAGAAGGGGTTCCAACAACTCCTCAAATTACCCCAGCTTGCCAAAAACAAGTAGGCACAGGAACCAGTAGCTTTGCTGTTAGTAGTCGCAATCTACAATCTAAGCCTGACGACCTAATACATAACAATATTGAACAAAGTAACTCTTTTCCCATTTCAGGTCTTAATAATCTATATAATCCAAAATCATTAAGAATTAACCAACCCACAAAAATTGTAGAAGCCAACGCTTTGATTCAGGATTCTGAAGGGAATTTTGTTTTGACGACAGACCAACCAAATTTAGCTTTGGATGATGCTTCACTGTCTGCAAGTTCTTGTTTTTCAGTATTTCAGTGATAAAAAGATAGAAAAATGATTTTACCTCAATGTTGTTTTAAATATTTCTTCTCAGCCGTTTTAGCGCTATCTATAATTCTAATTCAATCATCTTCCCCTGCCCAGACTCTAAAAAAAGAAAAAGAACTCCTTAGAAATCAAGCGGTATCCCTTACTTCATCAGGTCACGAACAATTAGCTCTAGATCGGGCAAATGATGCTT
The DNA here is from genome assembly GCF_051172895.1 of Nostoc sp. CALU 1950. Classification (NCBI taxonomy): domain Bacteria; kingdom Bacillati; phylum Cyanobacteriota; class Cyanophyceae; order Nostocales; family Nostocaceae; genus Nostoc; species Nostoc sp. CALU 1950. The sequence continues at coordinate 7,891 of NZ_JBDNJQ010000241.1, forward strand.
TAAAAAGTTGGCAGGAATCTACGAAAATTTATCGCCAACTAAACGATCAAGAGGGAATTACGGAAAGCCTGATTAATGAAAACCTTGCTTTCCAAGCATTAGGATTACATAAACAAGCTTGCAATACACTTTTAGAAGCTTTAAACTTTAATACAAATCTAAGTATTTGCGACACGACTTTGCAGCAACTTGCTGTTGCTGAAAAAGAGCAACTGACGACATTAATTGGTAAGCAGAAGGCAACATCGGTTAACTTGCTTGGATTACAGAATCTCGGAGAAGTCTTGCGGATTCTGGGGAAGTTAAACGAATCTGAAACAGTTCTACAAGAAACATTAACGCTAGCAAAACTTGTATCTTCATCAAAAATTAGCGGTATTTATCTGTCTCTGGGTAATATTGAACAGACAATTTATCAGCAATTGCAAGATAAATATTCTTGGATAGAGGAACCACTTTTTAGAGAGCAGATTGCTAATATTATTCCACAAAAGGCGCAAAAATCGCTTTTGTATTACCAAACATTAGAAAATATACCAAATCAAAAGTGTTGAATGTTAAGAAAAATCCGATAAAAACAGCCCAAAATATGTT
>NZ_JBDNJQ010000304.1:0-3628 GCF_051172895.1 Nostoc sp. CALU 1950
ATAAATATGTAGACGATTTTTCTTCAGATGAAAAAGGACAAGTTATAGCCCTTATCTGGCTTGGTCAATATGTATCCTGTGAACACCCATCAGACTTAAACGATTTAACTGCACAAGCACTACATCTCATCCCTCAAAACTGTACAACTAGTTATATTATCGAAAAGGCTTTCCTAGCTAAATATCTTCGCTCTGGGCTGAAAAAAATAAATAATAATCACTGCAACAATTAAGTTGAGTAGCTACATCTGGTCTTTTCTATCTGATAGCAGCATTTAATGATGATGTCGCTCCTTCTTTGAAGATATACGACCTAGAAATGCAAGATAGAGTGGATATTTTGGTTGAGCAGGAAACTCATAACTAATAACATCTATAGCGTTGTTAATAGTTGAGTTTTAGAGGTTGTTTGAAAAGTGGTTAGCTATAATTTTAGGTACTTATTGATCCCCCCTAACCCCCCTTTTTTAAGGGGGGAAGCGGAATTAAAGTCCCCCTTTTTAAGGGGGATTTAGGGGGATCTAAAACTTTTTGCTACCGATAGGAGGACTTTTCAAACATCCTCTTAACCTTGGTTCCCGTTATGCTTTAGAAATACTAACATATAATTGATTTTTAGCAAGTCTAAACATTTTGGTAGTGGTAAATATGTAGTTATAATAGAGATTTAGTGACTAAAATTATTTCTTTTTATCCAAAGCTAAAAAGACTAGAAAAATAGTCGGAGTTTACATAGGTGAGCGCAGCGAAGACGGAGCTAGAGGATTATGTAGTGGGGAGAGGGGAGGAGGCTAAGGGTAAATCAATTGAGAAGACACATCCTTGATAGGGGATATCCCGAACTGAGAGTATACCCTTGTTTAGCGACACGGAGCGTCGTGAAATTGTCAGCCCAATCCCCACTCCTGATTTATCTGTTCCCATCCGAGAAAAAGGCTTAAAGAGTTCTTCCACCTCACCAGGCGGGAGTCCTCCACATTGATCCTCTATTTCAAGCAAAACACGCCCACCTACAGCCTTACCGCGTATCCATACAATCCCACCCTTCTTGGTGAACTTAATGGCATTTTGAACTAGATTCGATAGGGCAGATATTATTAGGTGACAATCTATTAAAACCTCCAATTCCGGCGCTACCTCAATACGCACCTCAATTGATTTCCCACTTGCTTCAAACCATGCAGTAGCCTCAACTTCACTGACTAGGTGAATAACTCGATATCTCTTATATTGGACAGTTGGTTCGTTCCACAGTCGCACCTCAACAAGTGAACGATCAATAATTTCTCTCATACGCCTATGGGCATTTTCAAGAACATGAGATGTACTTCCATTGGTTCCGACTTTCCCTGTGATTATAAGTTGGGAAGCTAAAGTAGCGGAGGTCAAAGCATTTCGCAACTCATGTGCTAGAAATCCAAGACGTAGAACCTCATCCCGCTCTGCATTCTCGCGCTGACCTCGATTAAACTCTGTAACCGCTTCAGCAATAGCGCTATCGAGGCAGAAATTTAATCGATTGAATTCACGAGGGGATGCTGTTTCACTACTATTCTCCTGAATATACTGAGTGATAGATTGACAAAGAGCGCCGTAGCCATGAACAACCTGAGAAATGCTGTAGCCAAGTCTTAACGACTCTTTCCCCCGACGCTCTGCTGCGGCTCTGTGAACACTTTCTGTAGAACTGTTATGTGCTTCCCCAGATTCATCTATATCAGCATCAACACGTAATACCTCAATGAGTTCATCATAGAACACAGGTAATCCTCTTTCCATTTCGTCGCTCGAACTCATGGAATCAGCAAGACGCGCGATCTTTTTTGAACACAAGGCGAGAATTTCGTCACGTTCTGCTAAGAGAAATTCATGTAACATTATGAATGTTTTTAATTTTAGACTTATTCTAGCATCAAGATATCGCTAGAAAAGCGATCGCACATAAGAGTAACTAGCAACTTGGGTTATATCTGCGAAACAGGTTTCAAGAACTAAATATTTTCTCTTCTGCTTTCTCCTAAAAAATCGTCAGGACAACAAAAGGAATTTAAGGAGAGGGAATAGCGTAGGCGCAGCCCAACCTAGGCATCACTTTTTTGGTTAATTCCTCAAAGAGAGTTATATTGCTAAATTAATCTGGCTACATTTTGTGTGCGTCGTTAATCAACTTATACAATTCAACCATCCATCAAACTCTTGTATATACTCGATTTCAAACGCCTGGTTGTTACACTTTTCACAAGCAGATCAATTAGGAACTATCTGGAAATCTTTTTGAGAACAGACTGTATATTCATCAAATGAATCTAGGCTTGAAAGTAAACATCTATATCAAACAACACTAATGTCACATACGTTGATTAATTTAACATTGCCAATAGTCATTCAAGAAATTGAGAATGTCTTATATGAGTACCCTGAACATCCTTATCAATTAGCTTTTTCGATTCATGAGTTGCGCCAAAAGTTAATTGCCCACATTCTAAGTCATGTCCCTAACCGCTATGTAGTCGAAGGGGTACAGGAATTATCCAGCACCCCCAAAAGCCGCTACTCTTTCCCTCTACAGGAGCGGATACAGATAGAAACAGTGGTTCACGGTAGTATTCTGCATATCCTGCGCGAAAACGCTGATTGGCTAAGTCGCCAAATCCTAACTCTGTCTCTTGTTGGGTCAGTTTTGCTCCCTAGTCTGATTCAATAACCTCATGCTTTTGGGCAACAATACAGTAGAGAATATATTTTGCGCTAGGGTCAATATTTGCTTTTATGCTCTTAGTGTCCCAGTAGTTCCGGGAGCAATATAACCCCGATAATCAGCATCATAAAGGGAAATTTGAAAGCCTTGGGGTAATTTGATCGGAATACTCAAATTACAGCTTTTCCGCCTTTCTGCGGCGACATTTCCGATGGCTGCAAACTTGTCAAATAAAATGGTTAGCTCTTGACCATCTGGACTAACGCTAACACTGGCTGATTCATTGGGACAACCGCTACCACCATAACTTGCACCTAAAATTTCAACTTTGGCATCAGCAAAGGCGGGGCTAACTGAAGCAGTAATTAATGTAACGGCAGCAAGAAATACTTTTACAAATTTCATAATTTTTTGATCGCGAATCTACTAACTAGATTTACTGTGACATTCTGCTGTTGGAAATCAAGGTTGAATTGCGTCTGAGTTGTATAAGTTGTACTGAAAGCCTTCAAATCGTTACAAAAATCTCAAATTTAGTTGCTTCAAATATGATGAAAGAGAGTACTATGGATATCTGAAGGTGGCAGCTATTATGCTCTCCAACTCACTAATTAAAATGAAAAGGTTAAAAGCATTCTATCGCTACAATATTCTTGCTACTCTATAGTCATTCTGTTAGCTACCCAAACTCGAATTACTGAAAAATAATGGGAGTGCAAAACAGTATGGTAATCAAACATCAAGGAAAAATTATTACCCTTTGGATCGTTTTCTTGTTGGGACTTCTTTTTCACAGTCAGTTGGGATTAATGCCTATTTTTTACGGTCTTAGTGTGGCTGACTCCCAGGCACAAAGCATAGCAGAAGTTGCCCCTATTATGTGGTTAATGTTGGGCTTTTTTGTGTTCCCGATGGCTGCGATCGTTGCTA
>NZ_JBDNJQ010000305.1:0-3577 GCF_051172895.1 Nostoc sp. CALU 1950
CTCTAATTCCATTTGGTTTGCGTTCTCTCATATCGCTTTTAGTCTAAACTCCAGTGATTGAGCGAGAATACGGCATCATAGATGAGGTACTACCCAATTCTCGATAAACCAAGGAACAGGAGAAAACAGTAATGCAGAGTATTAAACTATGTTCTCATGTTGGGGCTGATGGTATTTTGCATCTGGATATTCCATCGGGGATAGTAAGTGGTGATATTGAAGTAGAAGTAATCATTAAACCTATAACTCCATCACAAAGAGAGTGGATGCCTGGTTTTTTTGAAGAAGTGATTGGTGGTTGGGCAGGAGAACCTTTAGAAAGACTAGAACAGGGAGAATTTGAAACGCGGGAGACGCTGTTTTGACCTATCTGCTAGATACAAATGTTTGTATTAAACTATTGAACAATAGTAGCCAAGCAGTAACAACTCGACTGGTACAGCAGCAGCCAAAAGACATTTATCTTTGTACTGTCGTGCAGATGGAACTTTATTATGGGGCTTACCGTAGTACTCAAAGCGAACGGAATTTAGCATTACTGGAAAGGTTTTTTAGTCAATTTGCTGTATTGCCATTAGACACAACAGCCGCCAAAGTTGCAGGGAGAATTCGCTCAGAACTGTCAGTAAATGGAACTCCCATTGGCCCAAGTGATTTATTAATTGCAGCGATTGCCCTAGTGAACAACTTGACGCTAGTCACGCACAACACAAGAGAATTTAGTCGCGTTAGTGGACTGGTGATTGAAGATTGGGAGTAACAGCAATGATATCTTTTGCGGACTTGAATGAAAACCAATGCTGCTCGACTACTAGATAAACTAGGTATTCCCTACCAAATCCTGAGCTATGAAGTAGATCCTGACGATCTGGCTGCTGAGAGTACAGCACACAAAGTTGGTCTTCCCCCAGAGCAAGTTTTTAAAACTCTAGTAGTCAGAGGTGACACAACAGGTATCTGTTTTGCTGTTGTGCCGGGAAATGCTCAGTTAGATTTAAAAGCCTTGGCGCGAATTTCAGGAAACCGGAAGGTTGAGACGGTTGCCCTGAAGGAAGTCCAGCCACTAACAGGATACATCCGTGGCGGTGTGACAGCTTTAGCTAGCAAAAAAGACTATCCTGTTTACCTTAATGAAACGGCAACCCTATTTTGAGCAGATCACTGTTTCTGGTGGAATGCGAGGAATGCTGCTTTTGCTATCGCCAGATGATTATTTACGTGCAGTCAATGCCACTTTGGCAGCAATTGTACAAGTATATACACTGCTAAATCCTAGCTACTCTCTAAGGATTTTTTCATACTGTGACCAAATCGATGTGGTACTGTTTAGAGTCACTTTCAATACGTATAAATTCATTTAATGGATTATAAGTATCAAAATTTCTCAGATTTTCCTCTTTATTTACAGCATTTTCTAAATAACTTAAAGCTAATGTTGAAGTGACATAAATATTCCCGTGTTGTTTGAACCCTTCTATTATTTCAGCTTCAGGCGGATAATCTTTTACTAAATGTTCGGCTAGATACCCTTTTAAAATTATTCCTCTCAAGCCCGTTTCTTTGTAACCTTCCTTAGCTGTCATCAACGATATACCATCAGCATCAAGATGATGAGAATTCTCATAATCCTCAAAAAACGGGCAAACAATTTTCATGAGATTTTTGACAGGATTTTTAACTTGACCGTAGTTTGGATCGTGCTGTTTTCTTCGTTTTGATTCACCCATGATATATCCCCTAATTAATGCTATGAGTGTACTCCTTTCTACTTGAATCAGCTAGGTCAGGCATCGCATCCCTCTGTGGTGCTGATGAGTGGTTTGTTGAAAGCGCAAATGTCAGGCATAGTAATGTTTTTACCTCCTGGCTCAAATAGTATTGCTTTTATCTCTCTATCGGCTAATACCCTAATTTCTCAATCAAAGCTAGACTACCATCGGAAATTGCCAAGATTTTGGGATAGCAGCAGATGATTGATCTCTACACGTTTACCACACCCAATGGACGCAAAGCTTCCGTCATGCTGGAAGAAGTCGAATTGCCCTACAATGTCCACAAAATTGACATTACTACTCAACAGCAATTTACACCTGAATATATCGCCATCAATCCCAATAGTAAAATTCCCGCCATTGTTGACCAAGAAACTGGAATTAAAGTTTTTGAATCGGGTGCAATTCTAATTTACCTAGCCGAAAAAACAGGTAAACTCTTACCTACTGAACAAAAAAGCCGTTTTCAAGTACTAGAGTGGCTGATGTTCCAAATGGGAGGAGTCGGGCCAATGTTTGGGCAACTTAACCACTTTAAACGCTTTGCACCCGAAAAAATTCCCTATGCCATCGAACGTTACCAAAAGGAAACTTTACGCATTTATAGTGTCTTAGATAAACAACTGCAAGACAATGAATTTATCTGTGGGAACTATTCTATTGCTGATATTGCTACTTATCCGTGGGTAGCAATTTATAAATTTCAGGGTTTAACACTCGACAACTACCCAAATCTCAAACGCTGGGTGGAGATGGTGCAGCAACGTCCGCCTGTGCAACGCGGAATGCAAGTTCCTTAAATGCAGGAGGAGGGATGAGTCAACAATGGGGATGATCCAAACTCCATCCCAGCCAACAGTAAAATCATTCGCTCGGAAGTAACCGCAAAGCAATCCCAAGTATTACTGGATTAAGGACGGCATCCGTGGCTTTGACCAGATACACTAGGGGCTGCTGGCGATGGAGTACTCTAAACATTTAGTCTCAATGCCTCTCTAAATTGGACTGGTTCCATATTCCCAGTTTAGATGCCTTTGCTATGTCCTGAGCCTGTTCAAAAGCCAACTGATTTGGACACTCCACACTAGAGTTACGCGTTCTGGCCAAACCATTCTTGAGCAGTTCTTCCTGAAAACTAATCTCAGCCTCACCCCGTCCATGAGCCATAACTTCAGCAACAGCACGCCCATCGCTGTCTTTTGCGACTGGAACGATCATCAGTTGATTATCGGCAGCAGCAATGAGCTTGAGTAGTTTCTGTTTTGCTTCATGAGCCAATGCTTGTCTTGGAGCTTCACCTTGTTTCAATTCCGGGGCATCAATTCCACAAAGCTCAACTGACATTTGGCTACCATCGGTTTGACGAACTGTGATGCTGTCCCCATCTGCTACTTGGGTAGCGATCCATTCTTCGGTAAGCGCAATGGATGCCTGGTTAGTTCTTTGCAAAATCGAGATAGCGCTGATGGTAGCTCCAGCGATCGCAGTTAAAATTATGCCAGTTATCCACGATGGCTTCATGTCGCTAGCTCTGTTATTGCAATATAAGAAACCACAATTTTAACCGGGAATATTTCTCCGGGACAGTTAGTTGTCACTGTTTGCCGAAAGGAAATGTTAGCTAAAATTTAGCGATTTCAGGCGTGAGCGCTCACTAAAACTTGCTTCTGTTGTTGCGATCGCTTCTAGGGGGTACTTTGTGTCATCGCTCAACTAGGCAATTTTTAGTTGCAGTCTGCTAAAGCTAGACTTTAAACACTAAGTAGACAAAGTAAAAATAAGTTTCTCGGCTCAAAAACTCCATT
>NZ_JBDNJQ010000319.1:0-3067 GCF_051172895.1 Nostoc sp. CALU 1950
TGGGCAATAGATTAATTCAGCAAGCTCAATGATTTTATATACTTTACTAATTAATGAAAAATTCATATTTATCTTCAAGCTAAAATCATAGTGAATAAGGACAAATATTGATAAGCCCTTAATCTGTACTTCATAGACTATGACAGATGGGTGCTTGAGATTAAGTATTGTTCAAAGTTTCAAATGTATAAAATAAGTTTATAGTGTTTGAGTTATTACAAAAATTAATATATGTAACAGGATCTCACTAGAGCTAGAGTATTTTTTCTTAATTGTGTATATCCTTGAACCTTGGAGAGAGTGATTACCACAAAAAAAAGCTCTAGGATGAAAGATGTTAATAAAAGTTTGAGTGCTTGATTTTAGGATCAAGTCTTTGTCTTATGGTCAAGCGATCGCTCCAAGCATCACTCACTGGGATTCAAGAGGCTAAAAGAGCGTTTGCCCGTAAGGGGTGGACACAAGACAATCTAGCAGCAGAAGTCAACCTCAAGACTAGACAACCAATTTGGCGGTTTTTGAGTGGTCGTCCAGTTGAGCGTCATACCTTTATTGAAATTTGTTTGATTTTAGAACTGAATTGGCGGGAGATTGCGACTAATCCTCCAGCAGAATTCTTGTCACGAGAAGAATACGCGCAGCCTCTTGCGTCGGATATTGATAAGTTAGTACAGAAAGTGCGATCGCAACGCTTCGACAAAATTCAAGACCAGTGTGGCATTTTGCAGTTATTGGATATTGGCCGTCCAGTTGCGATCGATGACATATATATAGATGTGAATATTTTGGAGTCAATTGCCAGTCTTCAGTGGTTAGAAATCACTGATCTGCAAAACCTCGATCGCAAAGAATTCAACCGTATTGGCTTAGGTGAAGTTGACGAGCCACAGATACCTGGTACACAGGCAGTTGAAACATACTCCAAGCTCAGGGTGCTAGGCAAACCAGGAGTAGGTAAAACCACCTTTTTGCAACATCTTGCCATTCAATGTAACCAAAGCGCATTTGCAGCAAATCAAGTGCCAGTCTTGATCACACTGAGAAACTTTGCCCAAGAGTCTAAGATTACCAACGAGTTCAGCCTATTAAACTACATCCGCCAGGAATTTATCACATCTGGAATTTCCGATCCCTCAGTCATCGAAACCTTGCTGAATGAAGGTAGGGTATTACTTTTGCTTGATGGCATGGATGAAGTTCTTAACCAACAAAGCAATCCTGTCTTAAACGAAATTCGCAGATTTTCAGAGAAGTATCACAAAAATCGGTTCGTGGCGACCTGTCGAACAGCAGCTCAAAAACTCAGACTCCGAGGCTTTACCGATGTTGAAATTGCTCCCTTTACCTTAGAACAAATCCGAGCCTTCGCTCAAAAATGGTTTTTGGCCTTTACCAAGACCAACCAAAAAGATGGTCTTGCCCACTCCGTTCAGTTTATTCAGAAGTTGGAATTAAATGAAAATTGGCAATTTCGCCAACTCGTCGTCACACCCCTATTTCTGCATCTTGCCTGTTGGGTGTTTCACGGGAAAGAAAAATTTCCGACTAAGCGAACTGACTTTTATAAAGAAGGTTTAGACCTTCTATTAGGCAAATGGGATGAAGCTAGAGGCGTTGAACGGGATGGCGTTTACCGAGGGTTTTTATTATCACAAAAACTCAAGTTATTCAGTCAGATTGCCGCCGCGACATTTGAGCAGGGTCAGTACTTTTTTGAGCAGCGCGTCGTTGAGCAATACATTGGTGACTATATTGACAATCTAAGTAACGTGCGAATGGATGCAGAAGAACTGCAAATAGAAAGCGAAGCAGCGCTAAAGTCAATCGAGGCTCAACATGGGCTACTGGCAGAACGGGCGCGGGGAATTTTTTCCTTTTCCTATCTAGCATTTCAAGAATACTTCACAGCGAGGAAAATCGTTGCCAGCCATAACCTGGAGGCATTTGGGCAAGCGCTATCCGGTCTAGTCAGTCATATCACCGACCCCCACTGGCGCGAAATCTTCTTGTTAACCGCCACCATGCTCAGGAGTGCAGACTCTCTAGTACTGTTGATGAAGCAACAGATTGATACACTGGTTGCCCAAGACGCTTATTTACAAGAGTTTTTGACTTGGGCTAGCCAAAAATCTCGCAGTATTCCCATCCACTCCAAAGATGCGACAGTGAGAGCATTTTACCTAGCCTTGAGTCGGACTCCGCACATAGCTTCGCACTTTGCCCTAGCCAGCAGCCTCGACCAGGGGATGTTTCTGGATGCGGCATTAGATGACCTGCTGATAGAGTGTGCAATTGATGGGAGCCAGGACTTTGCCCATATCCACGCCTGCGGAGAAGCTATGAGCAACATTCTGGGTATTGTTCTGGATGTTGGACTCCATAAAGCCCTGCAACAACTCTCTGACCAGTTGCCAAATTCTAGTCAAAGTCAACAATGGTTTGAACTATGGTCGCAAACGAACTATTCAGCTTGGGCCCAACAGGTAAAGAAGACGGTCGTTAATTATCGCAACATTAACCACGAGTGGCAGTTTAACTCTGAGCAACAGCAAGTGTTGCAACGCTACTATGATGCTAATCAATTACTACTCGATTGCCTGCATAGCAATTGTGAAGTAACATCTGCTATCAGGCAGGAAATTGAAGCCACCTTATTGTTGCCGATAAAGGAACTTGAGGATAGGGAATGGCAATAGCTCTATTGCTTAATTTCTGAAAGAGGTTTGGATTGCAAAAATCATCAAGAATTAAGTTTTGTGTCTTAGTTAATCAACTAATTCACAAAATAAAACAATACTAACTTTATAATACATGAACAGAACCTTTTATTTAAACAATCCAAATAATTTTCTCCTAATTTTTTTTACTTTACTAGGTGCCAGACCTTGACCTCTGATGCCTTAGCGCTTCGCATTTTATTTAACTTTAATTTTTATATGGTATTCTGCCCTGAAAAAGTATGTTTTGGTAAGCGTTTGAGTAACGCATAACTTGTTTACTTTGTAATATAAATATAGCGTTTATTAGTCTGGTGAAGTACAGTAACAAGAATGGGTAAACCAGTTAT
>NZ_JBDNJQ010000385.1:0-1131 GCF_051172895.1 Nostoc sp. CALU 1950
ATACCAATTTTATATGAAGCTGCATATAATAGAGAAAACAAACTCGATAAATTAAAAGAACAATGAGCCGCCCTTTTAAGATTGAAATCGCAGAGAGCGAAGAAGAACTTAAAAAACGTCTACAAACAGCTAACTTAGGGAATCAGAAAGAAAAACTTATTATGCTGTGGTGGATAAAAAGCGGGCAGGTTAAAGAGCAGCAAGACATTGGAAAACGCTTGGCAAAAGATACTTCAACGGTCACGAGATGGTTGCAGAAGTATAGAACTGATGGGATATCAGGCTTATTAGAAATCAAAAAGGCACCAGGAGCAAAACGAAAAATCGATGATGCGGCGATCGCAGCACTCTCAGAGGAGTTAAAAACAGGAAAAGGCTTTAGTAGCTATGGTGCAATAGTTGAGTGGTTAAAACAAGAACATGGACAACATATAGAGTATGCAACAGTTTATGCCTGGGTTCGATATCGATTAGGGGCAAAACTAAAAGTGCCTCGCCCTCAAAGCCATAACCAAGACGAGAAATTGGTATCTGAATTTAAAAAAAACTCGGAATCATTCTTAATTGTCTAGAAAAACATCTAGCACCCGGCAAGTATGTTCGCTACCTGTGTCAGGATGAAACTAGGGTTGGACTGAAAACTCTGACAGGAAAAGTGATTACAGCTTCAGGAGTCAAGCCCACGGTTGAGGTGAAATGGCCACGAGAAAACTTTTGGATTTATGGTGCAATTGAACCATTGACTGGAGACCATTTCCTTTACGAGTATCCGAAGTTGAATGGTGAGTGTTTTCAACAGTTTTTAGACTGGCTATCTCAACAATTAGGTGGAGATTACGCTATTTTACAGGTTGACCAAGCACCTGCTCATACAAGTTCAGCGATTCGTTGGCCAGAAAATATTATTCCTCTGTTTCAACCACCTTCAGCCCCTGAACTCAATCCCATTGAAAGGCTTTGGCAGTTCCTCAAGAAACCACTCAAAAATCAACTTTTCTCTTCTTTACAGACTTTACGTGATCGCATCCAAGAAATATTTGACCAACTTACACTTGAGCAGGTAATATCTGTCTCTTCTTATAACTTTATTTTAGAAGCTCTTTTCTATGCAGCTTCATATTAAATTGGTAT
>NZ_JBDNJQ010000518.1:0-201 GCF_051172895.1 Nostoc sp. CALU 1950
TTGAGCAGGGTCAGTACTTTTTTGAGCAACGCATCGTTGAGCAATACATTGGTGACTATATTCAGAATTTGACCAACGTGCCAATGGATGCAGAAGAACTGCAAATAGAAAGCGAAGCAGCGCTGAAGTCAATCGAGGCTCAACACGGGCTACTGGCAGAACGGGCGCGGGGAATTTTTTCCTTTTCCTATCTAGCATTTC
>NZ_JBDNJQ010000205.1:0-13391 GCF_051172895.1 Nostoc sp. CALU 1950
GCAAGATGATCCGCTTGATAATTGCTCCGAGTATCATAGTCACCAGCACGAGCTAGAGCGTCTATAAAGTTGCCACGTACAAATGGTAAGGGGGCAATCTCTTTGGTTCTATTGGAATGTTCCACTACAAACCATAACCACGCAGCACCACCAATTAAACCACCAACCAGTGCCATTGGATTGACCGCATAACAAACCGCTCCAATCCCCCCAGCCAGCAAGCCAAGTACACGGGTCATGTCTGCTTCGTTCTCAGATTGCCGCGCTATTTCAAATAATTGATCCTTGCGCTCTTGCAACCATTCAGAAATATTTCCTGCCTCCAAATGGGATAAAGCCGGATAAGAATCGCGTAAGTACTCCGTTTCCTTAGTTGTAATTTTTGGGATATTATTGTTTTGCATAAAACAAATGCCTCGTTGAGTTAAGAAACCGCCCAACTGAAGAGTTATTGAGCGGCGCTCACTTTAATCTTTAGTCAATCGCCAAATAGCAAACCCAATTTCACCTGCCATCATTGTGCCGATATTAAATAAGATGCAACCCAAAATCATGAATGGGGCTGTAAATTCAAATGGGTTACGAGCTGCAAAGGTGGTGACAATATCGAACACCCAAACCGCAATCACAACTAGCCCTGCACTAGAGCGATCGCGTGTCCCTGCGGTCTTGTAGTCTTGCCACAACTGGCCTACCAAGTCAATCTTGCCACTAGGCTTGGTTTCAAGCTCATAGACCATGTGATCTTGAAGTTCCCGCCTAGCTGAATCTGGGTTTTTACCGCGTAGGGCATGGGCTTCAATTACCTGAACACCTACAGAAACCATAAATGCCAAGTAAAACAAGGGGTTGAACAGTGCAAACGGCACATTTAGCCAATTCCAAGCCGGCTCAAACCAAGGACAAACAGGCGGCCCCTGAAAGATTAATTGCCAAGTTGAATCAGCACTAATTATGGAACCGCCGATAAATAAAATCCCACCTACCAAGGCACGACCCGCGCCACCGTTAGCAACAAACTGATTGACTATAGCGGCGGCTGCCCTAATGGGTAAACCAACAATCATCACAACAGCCTTGGCGCAAAAATCGATGATTTCACCAAGCGATCGCTTCTTACCTTTGGGTTTACCATCGCTGTTACCAGTACTATTACTTTCTGCACCAGATGTTCCTAACGCCATTATTTTCTCCTCACTGGTTTGATATTTTGAACGCTTTTACAAACCTCTTTGGCTTTGTGCTTCCACTTCCAAATTCCTTCTTCAATCCGACCTATGCAGCGCCCAGAAGCATCAAACACATCAACAATCTCATCATCTTGATAAAGGGTTGGGTCTGGTCTGGGATTGCGTTTACTGCTGTCAAAATAATTCGTGATTCTTAGAGAACGAGTTGTGGGCATGACTCCGGCTTCATATAAGGCATCGCTAGTTTTTGCCCGTTCTTCTATGCGCTGACGTTCTAATCCTTCGGTGGCTTTTAATCTTTCGGCTTCTGCATAAGCCCCTAACTTGGGTACTAAAGGGATGATTACAGGCAAGAAGCAGACCCCGACACCAACCAAGGCTAAATACAATTGCTTCTTGTACATCTCACTGTGCCATTGCGCTGATTAGTGCAAATTTTTCCCATTGCTTTAACTCATGCAGTCGTTTAAATACTGACTCCGCTTCATTGCTAGGAGGGTTAGAAGATTCACACTCTAACCATGCTTGATGAGCGATTTTTGCAATTAACCAGAGTGTGTCTGATTCGCTCATCTTCTCTAGTCCTTCCCCCCATGTCTCACACATATCTTTAATGAGTGCATTGTCGTGAGAGAGAGAGTAATATCCTACAGGGTGCGCCATTTTGATATCCTTGAATGTGTGTACTGATTTCATCCCTGATCTAAGTCACTTGTGCAAACGCTTTTCTTGACAGGGCAAGCGTTTGCCCAATTAATCCTCATCAGAACTGTTAGCAAGTTGTACTTTTTCAATGCCATCTAAAACCTCAGAAATTGATTGAATGGCATCATTCAAAACCAAGTCGTTTGATGTAGTAAAATGCTTCGATGTTTGCAGTCTCCTATATTCGGGAGTAGCTTGAACCAACCTTAAAGTTTGCTCAACACCAGCCAGAATGATTACGATTTCTTCTGTGCTAACAATACTGTTCATCAGATTATTCACCTCTTATCGCCTCCAAATTTCCTAAGTTAATTTGATGATTGTTATTGACAGAGAATCTTTCATTTACTACTTTCTCTAGAGCTTTTCTCAGCCAGTAAGCGGGGGTTGTTCCATCCATTTCTGCAAGCATTCTGATAGCTGGAGTCAAGTCTTGAGGGACGTTGTAATTAAGCCGCTTGGTTAACATCGGTCGTTTCTCCTAAGTAAAGTTTTTTCATTTCTGATAAAGCAACGGTTCCCGGATTTTCGGGAATCAACAAATTACTTTCTGGAATACAAGATTTAAGTAATCTTTCTTTAATCAACATCTGCACAGGCGCGATCGCAAACGCACCGCCACACAAAGTTACTTTGCTGCGTCTGGCTTTCACGGATACGTCATCTAGGGCATAAGCCAAGGGAGAATCTTTCATCCATGAATGAATCGCGTTCTCTAACTCAGTCCCAATGTCTTCGCCATCAGGTGCAATCGCACTTATGCCGTTATCACCAACGGTTGCAGTTTCTAAAATCTCGCGCAGTTGGGAGGGGCGAATCATTTTAGAAGAATCGGTGTTGCTCAATGCTCTGGAGAATTCTTTGATTAGTGTGGCAACACCACCGCCACCATTCGGACTACAAGTTACCCGTTTTGGTAATTTGCCGAGATTACTGTATTCGCTGATTGTGGCTGTACCATATCCAATATCAAAAGTATGGAATTGTTTATCGTCAAAGCGTTCGCTTGCCCAAAGTGATGCACCATATCCTTCTGGAAATCCCAGAAAGCCAAGTTTAGAAAAGCACAGACGATATCTAACACCATCTACCGCTATCCACTTGCATTGTTCAATGGCTTTTTTTAGTTCTAATGGGGAAGCTAGCGAGAGGGTTGATAAACGAATATGCAAGGTTCTACGCTTGTTGGAAGTCCCCGTGGACAACTCAAGCAGATTTGGCAGAGATGCAATTGCACCTAATGCAAGGATTGGGAAGTAGTGTACTTTGTGATTCTCGGAATCACTCATCGCTATATATTCCTTACCTTGCAATCTAGCTGAGGAGCCTACAACCCAATGCTCTACAACATCTTTGTTGTTTTCATCTTTGCCTCGGCTTAGGCTGAAAGCTCCTAATTCTCCAAATGGTACTGATGGCACACAACACACTAAAGATTCAGTCTTCATCACTGGTGTTGTGCCAGTTTCGTTATTAACGAAAGCCTGATATTTAATACTGGAGCGTCCAGCATCTAGCATCAAATGAATTACCTTTTTTGATGGCATTGATGCTTTCTCTGTTATAGTTTCAGGCTCGTTTGTGTTAGGTGCATTCGCGCTTATAGATGTTGGTTGTTTTTTAGGTCTTGACATATCGTTTTACCCTCAACTTTTTATCGTCACTGTCACAAGGAAAGGTAGTCATCATCAACTAACGTTTCATGTTTCATGTTTCATGTTTCTAGCGAGTGAAAGTATCGTTTCACGGTTGTTGTGAGGCTGAAACATTGATGCAACCGTTGAAACTGTTTCATGAAGCATTCTGTGAAACACTACTGAGTATCTTGGCTCCCCCTTGTGGGAGCCTGTGACAGCATCGAGTTTTGCAAAATCTGAAGTAAAAGGAAGTTAACGACTTCTGCATGATCATTAATGCCTAATTCCTGCGCTTTATTGCTGATAAATGGGTGTAAGGATTGCCTGATTGTTACTCGCATAAATTCTCCTCAAAATAATTTGCAGGCTAAAGTCGCCAAGAATACGTGTATCTTGCCTGCCGTTGGCGTTTCTGCCTTCTCTGCTTTTGCGTGGTAGCTAATTAAGTAACTCTGCCGTTTCAACCATCTGATACAGGCTTCGTCAAACCGTGGCATTTATGCCATAGCCACACTATAACACCAAATTACTCCATTACGCTATAACTCTAGTACGCAAAAATGAAAATTACTGATTATAAGTGGATAATCTAAAAGTAGAGTTTATGAGTAATTGCGTAATTGTGGGTAGACCTAAAGGGGATAAACCAGATGAAGTGGCACATCTTAGAGCAAGGATGCCAAAGGATATGCACACAGAATTTAAGCTGTGGTGCGTTAAAAATAATCGGACGATGGACACCGTGATCTGTGAGCTAGTCCAGGAATTTTTGGATAAGCAGCATTCACAAGGATAATTGCGTACTAGCGTATTAGGTGTAGAATTGCTTTCAAAGGCTATAGATAAAAACAGGTATGTTGACTCAAACAGCAACTCTAATGCCACTAAGTACATTTATCCCCGTTTTGACGGCTATCAGCGATCGCGATTGGGTACGGTTCAAGGAACTTGAAATCAGTTTTGCAAACGCTCACGGGGTCGAAACTTGGGCAGATGTTTTCAACTTCCGAATCATGCCCGCGCTAGAGCCAGAGGCTAAAAGATGGCTGTTAGTGACAAAATGCAGCCAAGGTATTAAGTCAGTCAAAATTTTAGATTAATGTCTTTTTGAAGCAGCATCAACAAATTGAATTATTCTTAGTCACACTAATACTATTAATAGAGTGAGGTATTTGTTTGGTTTTTAATACTAGTTAAAAACTCGGTAAAGCTTTGCTGTGTCTTGGCTTGAGGAAAATAGATAAATTGTTTTATTTTATAAAGCTGAGATATTTATTATTTTTTTGCCTGACATAATTTACTATTAAATAAGACTATACCCTTAGTTCATCTTTTCTAAGTGTCATGTCACCAGATATACATAAGAAAAGAATGCCTCCCCAAGACTCAACTTGCTTCAACAAGTTGTTTAACAGTCCTAGAAGACACCCAGTCATTTTTATCTCTATTAAATTTCTTTATAACCTAATGTTATCAGTTCCTAGTACTTCTTACAACTTCCTACAACAGGTTATAGAGAAATTTGATTAAAAATTTGGTGAATCTTCGGGGGAGGTAAAGCCCACACAATTTACCTCACAAGGATTTCACAATGGTAGCCCAATTAACAGGACAAGAGGCCGTTGGCGGCTGCGTTATGCCAGGGGCGTTCGCCTCCTTCGACATCCGAAATTTTCAAGATCAGCTAGAACCAGCCAAAGAAAAAGGCAAGTACATCTGCCCCGTTTGCGGGGGGCACAACTTATCTATCGTCCCAGAAACCGGGAAGTACAGATGCTTCAATAATTGTGAGTGCAAGGACATCCGAGAGGCAATCAAACCTTGGGATGAAGTGCTGACAGAGCGACAAAAAACTAATTTCAGTGCAGCACCCAACAAAAACCCAATCAGAGTTAAGAAGGTCAAGCCCAACCCAACCCCAATTCCAGATGGCGAATTAGGTTTGGTAATGTTGACCGAGCCAGCAACCAATATTCCCCAACCTCAAAAATTAAAGAGTAAGCGAAAGGGCATCCCCGGAAACGCAACCGAAACAACCTATCAATACTCCTCAACCCAATGGATTGACCGTTACGAATGGGCAGACACCAGTAAAGAGAAAGGTTATGACAAGAGTTTTCGGCAATGGCATAGACTCCCCGACGGCACACCAGAAATGAAGAAGGGTGATCAACCTTGGGGGGCATATCGCATTGATGAAGCGCTAGCCGCCGCTAAATCAGTAAATGTCACCTCGGCACTACTCCAGCATGAAGGCGAGGGATGCGTAGAAGTTGGTCGCGCACATGGGATTGCTGGGATTACGTTTCAGGGCAGTGGATGGGATACGAAAACCATCACCCCAGAATACCAACGTGTTAAAGATTCAGGCATAGGATTAATCGTTTTTCTGCACGATGCTGACGACACTGGCTTAAAGAAACTCCAGACCTGCCAGGACTGTGCAGCCGAGGTGGGTATTGCATTTATTGGAATTAACCCTCACGACATCTGCCCCGATTTACCATATAAATCAAGTGACATCAAAGAAATCTTGGGGCAGATGGAAGTACCAGAGTTTATCCACAGGTTAGAGCAGGAGATCCACGCGGCTGTGGCAGAGCGTGAGCAACTGGCAAAGCTGCAAAATTTTGATGATCCTTTAAATGATGAAGATCCAGTTGTCAGCTTCATTCAAATTGCTTTCAAAACCCTCTATGGGGATAAGAACTGGATTTGTGCTGCGGATAAGCTCTACTTTCACACTGGCAACCACTATAAACACTCTCCCGACGACACAGAGCGTAGACGGATAACTAATTTTTGTAACTCCTTTGCAGTTGAAAATGAGCAAGGTAAAAAATCTTATCCCTACGCTTCACCCAGTTCAGTTAAGAAGGTTCTAGAGTGGGCAAAAATGCGAACGGGAATTGAGGCAGAATTACTCAATCCACCAGGGATTAACTGCACTAATGGGATAGTTAGACCCGTTTTGATAGGTAATAAGGTTATTCCACGGCTAGACCCTCATACCCCCGAAGATTACTTTATTTATGAACCGTTGATTGAGTACAATCCAAACGCTGATACTACAGATTGCGACCGATTACTTGAGTGTTTGGATAGGCCCCAGCGAGAAATTCTTTTGAGGAACTTAGCCGCATCAATTGACCTTGCAACTGTTAGAAAACTCAGAGGAAGAGAGGTAAAAGCAATTTTAGCAGTTGGGCTTGGGTCTAACGGTAAAGATGCTCTGCGCGAGTGTGTATCAATCATTTACGGCGAAAATGGACTAACTTCTGTCTCTTTAGCAGACTTCCAATTATACGACGAAGGCAGGAAGTTTAACTTAGCTCCATTGATGCACAGCAGGGTAAATTGGGCATCAGAAAACCCACAAACGTCGAGAATCGACAAGATTCAAAGCTTAAAATTATTTGTAACTGGTAACAAGTTGCATTGTGAACGGAAGGGTAAAGACCATATTGAGTTTACCCCTGAAGCCATAGGTATTTTTAACTTGAATGAAACACCATCATTACAAGGAGTAATGAAAGCAATTCAAGATAGGATTGCAGTTTTAGAGTTTAAGAAAACCTTTGAAAAAAATCCAGATCCTAACAACCCAAATGAATTACTAGCTGATCCAAGATTCGCTTACGACAAGGAATTTATCAGAACGAAAGTAGCCCCAGCATTTCTAAATAAAATGCTGCAAGCCCTTAATGACCTGATAGAAGAAGGCATTGATTACGAATGTACAACTGATGCTTTCTACAACCTTCAGAAAGAAAATAATCACCTATTTGACTTCATAGAAGCTGCGAACATAGGCTATGTCCCTGATAAGGAAATGACTGCAAAAGAGTTATGGGTAAGACTGGAACATTACTACACTCAAACTGGCACATTAACTATAGATTCCGATAACAACCGCAGAACGTGGAGCGAACAGGTTAGACCCAGTGACAAAAACGTAAAGGGTATCAACCAAGTCATCGCCAGAATCGCCCAACTCTTCCCCAAGGCTGTCAAGGGAACTAGGTACTGTGACATTGCTAAAAGAAACATCCCAGTACTTAAAGGCATCGGCATTTTGGAAGTTACCCGCACCACTTTAGACTCTACCCGCACCACTTCCGCACCACTTGCCGCACCAGAAACCTCGCCAAATCAAGACTTCCGCACCACCCGCACCACTTTTTCAGATTCCCAGGAAAAAAACATTGAAGAGGAAGATATGAAAATTGAATTGCTTCCTATCCCATTGAAAAAAGAAGAATATGTACCCCCAACTGGTGCGGGTGGTGCGGAACCCTTACAGGATAAGGAAAACTGCTGCGGGGAGTCCTGCGAAACTGGTGCGGATCAACTAGAAAGTGGTGCGGGTATGCTAACTGAGGATCAGGCAGCGATCGCCGCGCCAATTGCATCCGATACTGTTTTGGTAAAAGCTGAGGACGAGAACTTATACTCACTGTTGCAGATTGAAATCGACGGCGGGAACATTGCAGGGTTTGTTGGTTGCCAAGTTGAGGTGCGATCGCTTAGTGGTGCGGTCAAGTTCGCAGGTGAGATGATTAACTACGACTCCAAGAATGGAATTGTGACTGTGGCAACAGAGCAAGGGAACCGAGATGCGATTTTATGCGAGACGTTTGTAATGGACTAAGGAATGCAACTGGCCATCGCTACTGTCGTGACGGGAGCTTAATCGAAAGCACTTCTAAATTAGGTTGCTCCATGTCCTGTATTCCTACCGAATTAGAGGGGATTATAAGTAAGGCATCGTGTTGATTGATACCAAATTTTGATGACTGTCAAAATATGCCGTAAACCACCCCTAGTATCCCTCTACTGTACCAAATGACAGTCGTTTGACAGTCATTGTCCAAAACCCCGATGACTGTCAAACGACTGTCGTTATACCCCCTAAAGGTGCTTTTGGGCGTATTTTGACAGTAGGCAGGAAGCGCGATTTCTCCCCCAAAAGTGGATTTCAGGGTTTTGTATAAGTGATACCATACTCACTATGGTTTCATGCCCTGCGGGTGGCTGTGCCATCTCTCGCTGCGCTCGTGACATGAAACCGTCGTTCGCCCGAAGGGGTTTTTTAGTACTACAAAAGCACTGCATTTGTAGCATAAATCTTTGATGTCGCCACTAACGATTCTCAGAATTGAGAAACTAAAAACATTCGGCAACGTTGCGGGAAGTGATGACCATGTTACCAGGAATAGAGAAACACCCAACGCAGATCCAACGCTTATAGAATGTCCGGTTAATTGGGGGAGAAGACGACCGCGCACTCGAAGAGATAGTTAAAGAAAAAATCTCCACGCTACTGCATCGCCCTCGGCATGATGCAGTCTTATGCACCGAAATGTTTCTCTCGGCATCGCCATCATGGGGTTATATCTGTTGTGTGGCTCCCTGAATAAATAAATATTTGCAATAGTCGAGCCAGCACTGACTGGCGCTCACGCCAAATTAAGGTTTTGGGGCGGTTAGGTTATCTTATTGACATTTGGCAACGCAGTCACAGGAAGTTAGCGATCGCAATCTCGCAACTGTAACTTCCAACTCCTGACTTCCGACTTCCACCAACTAGCTTCGGAAGTCGGAAGTTGCCGTAACCTATCGCAATGTGCAATAAATTTTTATTGTTTTTTTCAACGGGTTTGCAACCTCCAAACCTTTATCAGGCTTAGTTAAATGACAATTGTCGCACTTTCACGGGTGACCGCCGAGAGGTAGAGACACTTCACAAATCTATCTTTCGATAGACCTAAAATAAGCTTGTAAATAGCTTGTGTAACTATCTTAAGTAATAAATTTAGTATTGACATTTAAAATTATTTCTGATAGTTTTAAGATAGGGAAATTAGTATATTCATTGACAATTCCCAAGATTTGCATGTAATCTAAATATATGAAACAAGTCCTCAACAGACAGTTTGTCTATTGAGGACTTGCGTATATTCATTCCTGAAAAAAGTTTTCGACGACAGATTCAGGAAAAAGTACTTTTCATTCCAGTTATAAGACTGGCTATTTTAGTATGGCACAAAATTTTGATTCTTGCAATAAATCTAATCTAAGCATTGAATTAACACCATTGACTAACGCAAGCATCGAAGAAAAACCGGAAACAACCAAAGAAATATCTGTCGAGATTGTCTTAGACAATACTAAAGAAGTTTTAGAAACAATGGTTGAAGAAACTCCGGTTAGACGCTGGATGGACATCGCTGCTCCAATTTTGCAATCAGGCGGCAAAACTGTAGCTGTCATATTAGCATTAGGATTCGTTGCAATACCTTTAATGATTAGTGGTAACCCTTGGGTAGCACCTATCTTAGCTACAGGTGCTTGCATAGTAGCAATTAGTTCGTGTTTTTAACGTCTTTGTAGTTAGGTGTAGCGACCTGTAATACTAATCGCTCAAGCCTGCAATTAAAGAGCAATCATTGGTTTTGAGCCAGGATTAGGTGCAACTATAAAAGTAAAGGAAACGTTCGTTTTTTTTACTTTTATAGTTGCATTTAATCCTGGCTCAAAGCGATGATTGCAAGGTTAGTTGCAAATAATCCTGGCTCAGTTGCATTTAATCCTGGCTGAAGCGCAATTATAGTTGCATTTAATCCTGGTTTGTAAATGTCTTGATTGCAGGTTTTAGCGATTAGTATTGCAGGTCGTTACACTTATAGGATGGTTTTACATATAACCATTATATTTAATATCTCCTTCATTTATGCCAATATCATTACGCATTCTATTAAGAACCTGTAAAGCATATTTTCTAAATTCTTTCCAATTGAATTCTTCACCATTAATATATTTAAGTATATAATCAATGGCTTCGTCATAAGCATCTATAACATTTTGAGGAGCAAACATAACTAGTTCAGCATGATTTTTAAGTCTTTTTTTGTTAAATTCATATAAGATGCTTTGGTTAATTGTTGTTTCATCTCCAAGTGCTTGATGAAAAATAATTTCGTTAACGAAATCAAGAAGCGGCTCGGCAAGAGAGCGATATAATTCAAGTTTATAACGATGGAATGCTAAATGATTTTCTCGAATAATGCTCAAATTATTATCAATTATTGTCTTCTGGCTATCTAGTTCAAATTGTAAATTTTGGCTTCTATTTTGTAAATCATGTTGTAATTCTGCTCTTAAGTTTTCTATTTCAATATTTGAAACTTTATTGAGTTCATTCTTTTTTTCTTCTACTTGTGTAAGTAAAGAAGATTTATATTCTTCTAACTTTTTCTCTATCAAAAACTTTTGAAATCCTGCACTTCCAAATATACCAGCTATTAAACCTACTAGGGCTGTAACAGATTGCTTAATTCCTTCTTCTCGTAAGATATCAATCCATGTTATCTTTAAATTAGTTGGAGAAACTAATTGTTGAGCATTCGCTGTAAAGTTTATTGAAATAAAAAATATTAGCACTAAAATAAAAACAAATATATATAAGTTGTTTTTGCTGATTTTTCTTATTATTTTAATTAAATTAGATAGCATGAGTTGATTTTCCTTGTTGAAATTTTGCCATTGGTTTATAAACAGGTATGGACAAAAGGAGAAAGCTCATTAAATATAGCACTCATGGAGGCATTGGTATGAATATCCAAATCTAATCTATCCTCAATATCACCACGAAGATAGTTAGAGTTTTCGTAATCATCAACAATAAAATTGTCCAGTTGGTTCTGAAAAGTTGTCTGGTCACTAAAAAGAGTATATGCTTGCGTCTGTTGCATTCCTAATCCTAAGCTCAGAGCGATAAATGTTGCTCTAGCAGTAGACATGGATAAAATTTTCAAAGCACCCATAAACTTACTCTCACGCATTAAAAGTTGAATTTTATTTCTAGATATTAAGTAATTTCCAGTTGGAGATATACTATTAATTTACAAAGGTGAGTCTAACTCTTAGTTAATTTTATTGAAATAGTAAATAAGACTTTTTACAAAATCTTTAATTCTTTAAAAAAAAGAAATTTTACTGCATAAAAATATACTTTTTCAAATAATCTTTATATTAAGTTTGAGCAGAGCTAGAAAATTTTTAGTAATATATAGCAAGGGACTGGGGACTGGGTGAAAAGTCTTTTTGTGTCTAAGTTTTATCATCTGTTGATGTCTTAACCACCAAGACTTTTGCTATAGAAGTATCAACTCTTTTTTTCTTAAACCCAGACTCCACAATGCTTTTAGGCTATCTTGCCCCTGGTGACAGCTTCGCTATATCTACGCCTAAAACTAATTTTATTTAAATTTAGAAGCGCAATCGCAGACTAACTATTTGGCATTGGCCCAAGATGGACGTATTTAGCAATTGATAACTGTTCGCAATAACTATGCAGTGGCGCGACTCTCAACGGAGTAATGGGGCTTGTGGCGTAGTAGACTGTCCATAATATACCGTGTACACCGGACACTATCGCTAATAATCAATGAGGCCACCGCCCCCAGTTCGTCTACCCAACAAGCATTACAGGTCTAGAGAATACCTTACACCAAGTGAGGTGCGATCTCTCCTCGATGCTGCGCTCGATCGTAAAGCTCGTTATTCCCACCGTGATTATACACTGATGTTGCTCATGTTTCGCCACGGTCTGAGGGTGGGGGAAGCTGTAGGGGCTAAGTGCGGTTTAAGGTGGGATGCAGTGATGTGGGGCGAACGCCAGATTTTCATCACCAGGGAAAAGGGCAGTGATTCTGGGGTGCATCCCTTGAGAGATGATGAAATAACTTTGCTCAAAGAACTCAGAGAGATGTTGCCCGATAGTAAATATATTTTCGTTTCTGAGCGTGGTGAGGTGATGTCTACTGATGCAGTGCGAAAGCTGCTTGGGCGACTGGCAGCACAGGCGGGGCTTGATATCAAAGTTCACTGTCACATGATGCGCCATGCTTGCGGTTATTATCTGGTGAATCAGGGTTATAACACTAGGGAAATCCAAGACTTCCTCGGACACCGCGATATCAAACACACGGAGAAATATACCAAGCTAAACGCTCGACGCTTCCTGAATTTTGATTGGGGTGATTTGTAAAATTTTGACTATCGCGGGTTATCGCGATTTCAAATCTACATTTTGAGTCTAAGTGTAGTGACCTGCAATACTAATTGCTCAGGCTTTTGCCCTTTGGACAAAAGCGCCACAATACTTAGGTTTGGCAAAAAAAATCAAAATAAACGGCTCGGTATTTTATTATTTGGATCTCATTTATATCTCTATCACAACTAAATTCCACAACAAATCAATAGCTTCTCCTACATATTTTGAATTCTGGTTTTGCGAAATCCATTGGGCAATAGTAGCGACAACGTTGCTTGAGTTTTTCCCCAATTTGATTAATGCGTTAGTAGCTGAGTTACGCACCCTTTCGTTATCATCATGGAGTTGGGACAGGAGTGCTTTGACTACTTTTTCCGAGGCATTACCAAAATTACCTAATGCCCTATTAATAGTATAGGTAACTAGCATTTCGGTTTCATCATGAAGTTGGGATAGGAGTGCTTCGATTACCTTTTCCGAGGCATTACTTAAGTTGCCCAATGCCTGAGTAGTGGAGGTACGTACTATCTCGCTTTCATCATGGAGTTGGAACAGGAGTGCTGCAACTACCTTTTCTGAGACATTACTCAAGTTACTCAATGCGCTAATAACAAGAAAACGCACACTTTTGCTCTCATCATGAAGTCGGGACAGGAGTACTGCAACTACCTTTTCCGAGGCATTACTTAAGTTGCCCAATGCCACAGCAGCATAGGTAACTACCATCTCGCTTTTATCATGAAGTCGGGACAGGAGTGCTTCGACTACCTTTTCCGAGGCATTATTTAAGTTGCCCAATGC
>NZ_JBDNJQ010000462.1:0-289 GCF_051172895.1 Nostoc sp. CALU 1950
AGTTGTAAGAAGTACTAGGAACTGATAACATTAGGTTATAAAGAAATTTAATAGAAAAAAACTGAGGGTGTCTTCTAAGACTGTTAAACAACTTGCTGAAACAAGTTGAGTCTTGGGGAGGCATTCTTTTCTTATGTATATCGGGTGACATGACACTTAGAAAAGATGAACTAAGGGTATAGTCTTATTACATAGTAAATTATCTCAGGTAAAAAAAAATAATAAATATCTCAACTTTATAAAATAAAACAATTTATCTATTTTCCTCAAGCCAAGACACAGCAAAGCT
>NZ_JBDNJQ010000512.1:0-212 GCF_051172895.1 Nostoc sp. CALU 1950
GTCGAAGGAGGCGAACGCCCCTGGCATAACGCAGCCGCCAACGGCCTCTTGTCCTTTTAAAATGGCTACCATTGTGAAATCCTTATGAGGTAAAGTGTGTGGGCTTTACCTCCCCTGAAGATTTACCAGGACTTTAATTAAATTTCTCGTTAAACCCGTTGTAGGAAGTTGTAAGAAGTACTAGGAACTGATAACATTAGGTTATAAAGAAA
>NZ_JBDNJQ010000252.1:0-7817 GCF_051172895.1 Nostoc sp. CALU 1950
CTACTGCTGTGACGAGGATTTCAAACTGTCCGGTTTGTACAGCATGGCGAGTAGCAATTTCTATAAGTAACGGATGACATTCAGCACCTTGTCTACTTGACTGTACTAACAAACCTGCTTTTAACAATTTATCAATCTGGGGACTAAGGGTTTTAGTACCCCAAGGTTTATTGTTTTCATCTAAAGCACCAGTCTTACTAATACAACTTACGAAGGAATTTTTGTCTATCGGTGTATAAATTACCGAAAACAACTGAATAACTTTTTGTACAGAAGGATGTAACTCGAAGTATATATGGGAGAGTTGTGTTTGTAGTTTTGTGGAATTCGGCTCCAAAGTAGTCATATTATTTATTCAGTTCTTTGAATAATTCCATTAATTTACGTTTCCATCCATGAGCCGCTTCTAGTTGTGAGCGATAAGCAGACCATTCAGCTTTTTGTCCAAGTTGCACATACGCAGCTTTTGCTTTTTTTAGCCAATTAACCGCAGCATCATAACGATCAGCTTTTCCTTGTTCCATAATTGGTTCTGCCCGTCTCTTCGCGTTACCAATTACCCAATCTTCACAATAAGAAACTGCTGCATCCATGACTCGATGAACCAGTTTGGAATCATAGTAAGTATCTCTCTCTACTGTTTTAATTGCATCATCAATTAATCCTTCGTGGAGGAAAATATCGACTTGAGCTTCTCTTATTCCCCAATCTGGCTGATTTTGCAGTGTTTGCAGTAAATCCTGTTTGAGCGTCAACCAAGTTTCTCCTGCATAGTCTTGAATCTTACCATAGTCTCGAAACGCAAGAAGCTCAAGATCGTCTAGAGTTGTATAAGTTCGTTCAAAACATTTAGTATCTTTGGAACTGTGACCTAAATTCGGTTCCATATTCTTTGACACAACATCACAGTCAATA
Source organism: Nostoc sp. CALU 1950 (assembly GCF_051172895.1). NCBI lineage: Bacteria > Bacillati > Cyanobacteriota > Cyanophyceae > Nostocales > Nostocaceae > Nostoc > Nostoc sp. CALU 1950. The sequence continues at coordinate 916 of NZ_JBDNJQ010000252.1, forward strand.
CCCCCTAATATTAGATGGGCGGCTCAAAGTCGTTTGAACTTTTTCTGGAGAAATCTCAATGACCATTTCAATGTACCAAGTTTTAATACCCGTGTCTATTCGCGCACTGAATAATCTTATAAATATTCTTGAAAAAGGTGCTGCTTATGCTGAAACTAAAAAAATAGATCCTTCTGTGTTGATCAATAGTCGTCTATCTCCAGATATGTTTCCATTATCAAAACAAGTACAAATTGCCTCTGATATAGTCAATAGAGGTGCCGCACGGTTAGCAGGAATAGAACCACCTAAATTCGAGGACAATGAAACTACATTTCCTCAACTTATTGAACGTATTCAAAAATCTATCTCTCATTTAAATACTTTTAAACCTGAGCAAATTGATGGTTCAGAAGAGAGAGAAATTACTCTACAGATGCGTGACAACACTCTCTCTTTTCAAGGAATGCCATTTCTCCTATATTTTGTTTTACCAAATCTTTATTTCCATGTCACAACAGCGTATGACATTCTTAGGCACTGCGGTGTAGAACTTGGCAAAGGAGACTTTCTTGGTCAGCCTTAATCAGAACAATATCTAACGTCATCATATTTTTGGGAGGAGAGGATAATGTTGAAGTTCACCTGTTTAATGATTGTCGGGGCAGTCTTGTCGATTAGTCCGCCCGCTGTGGCTGAAAGTCGTGCGGTTAATATCAGTATTGGCAGTATTGGTGGTTCTTTAGATAATGCCGCTTTGCGAACAATTCGCCAAGTTATCGGGTTTGCAGTCGGCACTAGTACCGTCGATAAATTCATTGTTTATAGTCCTAAAGCCGGATCTATTCCCATCGAAGGAGGTTTATCTGCTTGTGCTGAAGCTGGCTTCGGTATAAGCAATGCAAGATTTAATGCTTTTATCCAGGAGTTGCGTTCAATTAATCCCAAACCAGGGACTTTTTACAATGTTGAACTTACCGCAACCTGCAAACAGAAATAAGACGTTTGCACCTCCATCAGGTGATCCTTAGATTCGTTAAGAATTTATCAACTCTGTTTGTTGCCAAAGGTTTAAGTGATTGGCTATTCCCGCATTTCTCACAAGCTTGAGGGAAGGGGCAGAGGGGAAAGAACTTGTACAATAACTCTGCTCTGCTCTGCTCCCCTGCTCCCCTGACAAGCACAGGCTTTGAGCATCGGTGAGAAATACGGGTATTGCCTCCATCCTGTCCGCCTTTCTGACCTAGCATTCTGCTACTGCTTCCGCCGAGAGTTTACGGTCATAAACTGATGCCAGTGCCCATCATCGCCCAGTACATAAGATGTCATCACCCGATGATTATCACTCTTGAGCTCGATTACATCTCTGTACTTTGCCATCTTCTCATCGCCCGTCATCGCGGGCCCATCAGAATTGAGCGTTAGCATGTTTTTAGCCGCGTCCAATTCACCGTCGTACAACCACAGATAAGTCATCATTGACCCAACCCAGGTGCCTACATAGCGTTGTTTCTGCGGGTCATATCCCAGTGTTATTATCATTGTTGCTGCACCACCGCAGGGCATTTCGCCCTGTCCTTCACCTACAACCCAGAGTCCACCAATTGATCGCACACTTTCCGTTCCTGTTGCTCTTTCAGGCGGCTGATCTGGACTCATCATTGCCTCTGTTTCATAAGTCCACTCACCGACGAGTTTCTGTAGCCACTGATGTTCCTTTTGTGGCTCAGTATTCATTATTGGCTCCTGTTGTGTTTTGGCTGTTTCCATTGCTTTAGCTCCTTTTGATGAATCATTGAGGAATGTAATTAGCGCGAAGCCCAACTCTGTAGGCGAAGCCGCCCCCAAGGGCTAGGAACCGCGTGAAATGATGAAAAATTAAGATTTTAGTAGTACATAAATACTATCATGACTCAACTGATTGAGGGGAAATACCGAATTGATCGACCAACATGCCAAAGCGGACAGACCAGAAGGTTTGGCTCATGGCATTTTCTTCCAGGTAAATCAGCAGTACATATTTCATTGAATTGCCTCTGTTGTTTCCCTTTGTAATTAAGTCGAACGACAATTGCTCAAATCGACACCTCTGGTAAAAATTTTTTTATCATTTAGATACAATCGAGCAATACCTGTATTCTTTCCTTTCGTGAGTAAGTCGAACGGCAATTTGAAATCGACACCTCTGGTAAAATTTTTTCCGGCGTCAGCTATGACCTCAAACGCACAATCAGATGTAACAATTGCGCTCGCCTCCATTTATCGCGCCGAGTGAGAACATAACATGGAATCCACACAAGACAAATGGGCATTAATCACTGGTGGGAACCGAGGGATTGGGTTTGCCATCGCTCAAGGTCTACTGGCAAAAGGCTACTCGATCATTATCACTTCCCGCTCCTTTGATAACGCAAAACTTGCGGCCCAGAAACTTCAACCAAAGGTAATTCCTCTCGAATTGGATGTCACTGATGATCGTTCTATCAACCAAGCAGTAAAAACCCTGCACCAGAAAATTACTCGGTTAGATGTTTTGATTAATAATGCTGGCGTGTATCCAGATAAAGATGTAAATATTCTTACCATTTCTCGTGAGTTACTTGATTCCACGATGAATGCCAACACCTTTGGTGCAATTCGGATGGTACAAGCATTTTTACCCCTGCTGGAAAAATCCCCTGATGCTAGAGTTGTCAACGTTTCAAGCGGATATGGAGCATTAGAAGACTTGTCGTGCGATATCCCAAGTTACTGCCTATCAAAGCTGGCATTAAATGGTGCAACAATTATGCTGGCACAAGCCTCACAATCTTTTGGGATTGTTGTCAATTCCATTTGTCCGGGGTGGGTTAAAACAGATATGGGTGGGTCATCAGCACCGCGCACGCCAGAACTTGGAGCCGACACTGCAATTTGGTTGGCTACTGATGCTCCACGCAATATAAACGGTAAATTTTTGCGAGATCGTAAAGTAATTTCTTTTTAGATGTTAATTGTCGTTATAGTTTTTTACCTTGAAAAAGCATACATATATCTTCATATCTTCTATGGCTTGAAAAACCCACCTCCTCTCGACGTATTAAATAATGGATTTATTTGACCAGCATCTTGCAAAAATAACTGAAAAAGAAGCACCATTGGCGGCTCGGATGCGTCCACGGACACTTGATGAATTTATTGGTCAAGAGCATATTATTGGGCAAGGAAGGCTATTACGGCGTGCTATTAGTTTGGATCAACTGTCTTCCTTAATCTTTTCTGGACCACCAGGGACTGGAAAGACTACTCTAGCCCGTGTTATTGCCAACACCACCCGCGCTCACTTCATCGCTATCAATGCTGTACTCTCAGGAGTTAAAGAAATTCGAGCCGCAATTGAAATAGCCCAACAACAGCGCAAGTTCCATAATCAACGAACTATTCTTTTTGTCGATGAAGTCCATCGTTTTAACAAGTCTCAGCAGGATGCCTTATTGCCTTGGGTAGAGAATGGTACAATCATCCTCGTTGGTGCTACCACCGAAAATCCTTTTTTTGAGGTCAATAAGGCACTTGTCAGCCGTTCGCGAATTTTTCAACTTCAGCAATTAACTGATAAAGATTTATACAAAATTGTTGAGCAAACACTAGCTGATTCAGAACGCGGTTATGGCAACTTAACAGTACTAATTGACATGGATGCTTTAACTCATTTAGTTAATGTTGCTAACGGTGATGCTCGTTCATTATTAAATGCTTTGCAACTGGCTGTAGAGACTACACCTCCCGATGCTACAGGTGTTATTCATATTCCTCTAGCAGTGGCAGAAGAATCAATTCAACAACGTGCTGTTTTATACGACAAAGAAGGGGATGCCCATTTTGATACCATCAGTGCTTTTATTAAGAGCTTACGAGGTTCTGACCCAGATGCAGCATTGTACTGGCTAGCCAAAATGGTTTATGCAGGTGAAGACCCGCGTTTCATCTTCCGTCGGATGTTAATTCTTGCAAGCGAAGATGTCGGATTGGCTGACCCACAAGCAGTTGTCGTTACAAATGCCTGTGCCGAAGCCTTTGATCGCGTGGGAATGCCGGAAGGACGTTATCATTTGGCGCAGGCAGTACTTTATTTAGCTACTGCACCAAAATCCAATAGCATTATGGGCTTTTTTGATGCTTTAGCCGCAGTAGAAAATGAAAATCTTGCAGAAGTCCCCACTCACCTTAAAGATGCCAATCGGGATAAAAAAGGTTTTGGGCATGGGGCGGGTTATCTCTATCCTCACGCTTATCGAGATCATTGGGTAGAACAGCAGTATTTACCCACTAGCTTGCAAGGTCAATTGTTTTACCAACCATCAACCCAAGGTTATGAACACCAAATCGCAACACAAGTGGCACGTCGTCGGGAAGCTCAACTTGCTGCAATAGTAGAAGGTATTGGTGTTGCGCCAATGGAAGTCATAACTTTTGGAACTGTTGACCGAGCAGATGAGCGTTGGTTGCAACGTACACTTTCTCAGGTAAGTACACAATTAGCATCTGTGCGCGAGCGCATTTTCACTTTCGCCCAATTACAACGTCATCACTTAGTATTGGATTTAAATGCCGCCACTGGTTTACTTACTTGGGAAGCAATCCGGCAAGTTCCTGAAGGTGGGGTTTATGCCTGTGTTCGCAATAGTTCTGATACCAATGCTCTAGTAGAACTTGCTGCGGCACTTCCTGAAACAATGCGACCAATAGTTTTTACTGCATCTGTTGCACAGATACCTGCGATGCTGACATCTCTTGCACCAAATGTACAGTTTGACTCTATTATCGGGCGCAATGTACTAGCCTCGGAACTAGATAAGGGACTTGCTGCTCAAGTTTTAGGTCAATTGATCCCGCACTCGGTCAAGCTTATTTTAAGTGAGACAGTACCTCGTCATACCCAAAGGTTTTACCGCTTACTGCCCAACCAAAATTTAGATGCCCAATTGTATGAGCGATTAGTTTTAGCAGAAGAAGCTATTTATACAGATGCCTCTGACCCCATGCTTAACTGGGATGCTGACGATTTGCGTCACGCTTTTGCCTCAAATGGACACTGTGTACAAGTCGTTGTTGAACAATATTTGACACCAATGCACATCTCTGATAATTTTATCAAGCGTTTATTTGCTGCTAATCTTAATCGACCAAGTTATGCCGAGCGTCTGGCTGCAAATTTGACCAGTGAGGAAATAAATATTATTAAAAATTTATTTGTTCGTTACTTACTCAACCAATCCGTTAATTGGTCAAGCACTGTGGCATTTTTAAATATTAGCGGATGAACATAATAGGCTATCAAATCACAGTCATTTATAATTATGAGTTTAAGGATGCAATTACTCGGAAGTACGTCTTGATAAAAACGGATCACTGAAGCTGAGGTAATATTTTTCCTTGCCTTCGCTTTATTTGTAGATGAGTATGAACTGTTCAAAAGGATTTTACAGAACTATGCCAATTAAAAAACACATTAATCTGAATGTTGGAAGTTTCCTTAATCCCGCAGATGAAAAGATAGTTGTCAATTTAGCTAGTGAAGATATTTTAACTTTAATCACGCAAGAGTTAAAAACTCGTTACTCGCCAGAAACTCAAAAACAAACTCTTGAGGGAAGTTCTGAGCTATTACCTGATTTCGTATTACAAGAATTATTAAAACGCCAAGAGCAGGTAATAAACGTTAACCCAGATACCTTAATCCTCGTTAATTGCAACATCACAGAAACACAGGTTGATGATTTGGCATTTAATTTGACTGTCGAAGCATATTTTGTAATTGGAGATGCAAATGGTCAAAATCATTTTCGAGCTAATAGGATCGTCCTCTGGTCAAATATATGGGGTGATGAAGAAAAACTTTTTGATTTAGAAGATGATCTAGGCGACCAATTCTGGACTAATTATCAAATTATCAAATCCAGTTGCTCTTTGATCAAAAAAATCAGCAAACAATAAAATTAGAAGTATCACTTACAGATGATTATGCAGCTAGGTTACAATTTTATCCATCTTTTCAAAGGTTTTTACCATCCATAGTTCCCTTTACCGATAATGACTTTTAAAATCAGCAATTAAACCAGAATATGCCTAGCAACTATGGCAGTCCTTGAGGTGTCTTTTTTCGCATCCCCTAAGTAATGCAACAGTTATATTTTAAACCTTAAACTTACATACGTGTTTCATGCCTCGAAAAACTACAGTTCCATCGCAATCAATTAAAGTAACTCCGCTAGCTCTGTCTCAATTACATATCCGCTTAGAGTTTCTAGAGAAAGAACATCAATCAATACTCAAACAGATCAAGAGAAAGCGCACAGAACTGAAGAACTTTGTTGAACAGATGCGTTCTTTTGGCACAGAATTTCTCAATAAAGCTACTCCCGGTTTCCAAAAAATGGCTGAGTTAGACCAGGAAATCCATGCTCTGTTTGAGGAGATTTTTACTACTAGAAAGTTCGGTAAACAAACCCTCAAAAATATACAAGCAGTTTACCGTAACCTACAGGTAACTGGAGCCATCAGTCTAAAACCCAACAGCCAACAGTTAGATACATTAGACGAATCGTTTGACAATGAAGATTCCCAATCAGATTTTTCAAAGGAAACTAGTGAAGAACAGCATCAATATTGGCAAGGACAACAGTCTGTAGACTCTGCCTCTGTAGTCAGAACAGATGACCAAAGAAAAATTCGTCAAACATTTCTGAAATTAGCTGAAATCTTTCACCCTGATAAAGCAAGAGACAGTGAAACACAAAAGTCTCACACAGAAATCATGAAAGAAATCAATAAAGCCTACCAAGAGGGGGATTTAGCAAGACTTCTTGAAATTGAACGAAGTCAACAACCCTTAGAGCTGATTCGTAAAGAAAATCTAAAGAGAACAGAGCCTCATTTGACTT
>NZ_JBDNJQ010000318.1:0-3105 GCF_051172895.1 Nostoc sp. CALU 1950
TAATTCCATTTGGTTTGCGTTCTCTCATATCGCTTTTAGTCTAAACTCCAGTTATCTTGAAGGCTTGCTTTCACCATTAGGTAGCGTAGAAGTTAGCGGTGTAATAACCGATTCAGAAAGGCGGGGAATTGTTCTGTTTTTTCCGAAAGGGACAATTCAAACCGAAAGACACCCACTTGGATTACTTGCTAAAGTTGCTCAAAGTGATTGTTCAATCGAAGTTTATTGTGAGCAAATTGGTGAAACAGAAGTCCGAAGCTGCCTACATAAACTTTTAAATGTCTTTTCAACTTTGAACTGTCGGTCATCGGCAGAAGGGAAAACTTTAGATGATGATGATAATTTACCTCGTTTGTGGATTTTAGTACCATCAGCTTCACCAGATTTACTCAAAGGTTTTGGCGCACAATTAGAGCTAGAAAACTGGTCTACTGGAATATACTTTCTGCCTAATGTTTTTAGAATTGCAATAGTAGCTATTAACCAACTACCAGTTACTTCAGAGACGCTATGGTTAAGGCTTTTGGGACGGGGAACAGTGCAACAGCAAGCAGTAAGTGAACTGGTTGCCCTTCCACCAGAGAATCTTATCCGTCGTAATGTTCTTGAAATAATTTACAGATGGCGTATCAGTGTAATGACACAAACAGATTTAACTGAAGATGACCAGGAGTTAATTATGAATTTAACAGAAGCTTATCAAGAAGCAAGAGCGCAAGCGGTACAGGAGGGAGTGGAGCAAGAACGCCGTCAGGTTGTAGAAAACTTGTTGAGATTCCGGTTTGGTTCTGTGGATGAAGAACTCTCAAGAGTGGTCGATAATTTGTTGCTGTTAGCACCAGATGACTTTGCAAGATTTTTACTGAAATTGTCTAGTTTATCCCGTGAAGAGTTGTTAGCAAGATTTAATTCACATCAATAATCTGTAACTGTAAATGATGAGTAATAAAAAGCGCTTTTGTGAAATCAAGAGCGCTGTTTTATTGGCTCTACATTTCATACATTTGTAGTCAACGGCTTCGCCAATGTGAAAGTGAAATGTATTGGTATTGAACAATGAACCCTCAAGAAAATGCTGAACTACTTGCTGCCTTAATGCGCCAGGAAGAATTACTTAAGCAGTTAGTTGCAGCAATCAATAAGCCAAAACTGGGATTGCACTCTGAAGCTGGCAATTGTAAAATCTACTGCAATCGACAGCACGGAGGACTGTGGTACACACTAAATGGTGAACCGAGTAATGTCCCTCAAACTGCCTTAACTGGATATCTTAAAGAACTACGGTTTGAGAATACAGAACGCCGCAAAAAAGAAACCTGCAAGTTACTAATAACTATGCAAGCAGACCGGACGTATATCTTAGAATCCGGTTATGATACTCATTTTTCAAAGTGCATACTTGCGGCGATCGCAACTTTGACCCCAGAACAATTGTATTCTCCCATCACACTACAGCCTACTCCAGGGACGACAGATGAAAACGTGTTGTTCTGTCGGATATGGGTAGAGTCGGAATTAATCAAAGCATCTTATGGTGAAGAAACCGACTGGCGCGAAATCAGTAAACAAGCAATTGCTGTAACCAAAGCTGCGGCAGAAATGGTGTTCTAACTTGTTGTAAACAGGGCTTGAGAGACTGTAGCTATAAGTGACTCAAGCTTTGTCTACAGCTAATACGTGCTGTTCAACTATTCACAAATAATCACAGATGACTATTACAATCGTTCACCCTAGTATCGAAAACTTACAACAGTTTTCTGACTCATTCGACATTGAGAAACTATTGCAATCTGAGGGAGTTCTGCCGTGGCTTTTAGCAAATGGCTGGAACTATGACAATGAATCTTGTTTGATTGCAAACATTATTGATGAATCTACAAGCTTGGATCAAGTTTGGGACTCTGAAGAGTTTGATTTTAATGCTCTGTCAGATGAATTAAAGGAAAAATTAAATCTGATTTTCGAGCATTTCTATCTGTAATCTTCTGTCATTCTCAATCAATAATTAACACAGAGATAACGAAAATGTTGACGAAAGAAAAATCAGGTTATTTGTGAAAAACTCTACAGTCAGATTTAATTAGCCTGACTGTAGAGAAAAATCGATTCCACAAAAAATTATGGCACACTTCACTGCTAATAAGATGGAATTAAATTTGATTAAAGTCTACGACTCAACGCTTTTAAGCTCCTCAAAAGTTTACCAAATTAACGGTACACTTTCCCGATATTTGGGTGATGAAGGTAGTATACAACACCCGCAATATCTATTTGTACCTCTGCCAAATCAAAGGAAAAAAGCCAGCTTTCGATTAAACCGAAACAAACTCATGACTCGCTGTTATGAGGTCGAAGGCATGGTTTATAAGAAGCCTGCGGTACAGGATAATTCACAGCAACTTCAGCTATTTTAAGCCATGTCCATACATAAACCACCAGTCATCAAAAGACATATTCGGCTACAAAAAAGCTCTACAAAAGTAATCTATAGAGCTACACCAAAAAAGGGGAAAGGGTAAGGGGTAAGGGGGAAAGGAAAGGATAAAGAACTTTTCTCCACAATGTATAAAGCCTCTGTTTTTAAATACGAGGAATAAAAAAGAAGAATTTTTAAGACACGTAGTGCGATAAAAATTAGTGTCCATCTTTGAAACCCCTGCTTTTAAGTTAGTGGTTCCCTTTACCCTTTACCCTTTACCCTTTACCCCTTTCCCTTTCTTGATAGACATTCACTCTTTTGAGAAATACTCACAAAGAAAGCTTCGCTTAATCGAAGTGAAAAATAATGATTGAGGTGAATAATCATGGTGCAAGCAATCGACAACCCTATTGCTGCAAATTTCCTAACTGATGCAGTAGTCGAACGCCACAATTTCTCACAGTTAAATAAAACTCGCATTCGCTTCCGTATTCAACTAAAGAAAAGTACAAAGTCTGCCGCTCCTAAATGGGCAGATGTACTACAAGCTGAAGTTTCTGAAATTGAATCAGACCTTGTTAAAGTTACTAATTCCGAAGTTGGTTTGCGGGGTATCAAGGTATTTAAGAAATTGGATGAAGCTGCTGCCCAATTGAGGCAAGAGATTGCTTCAGTTCAAGAGTGGA
>NZ_JBDNJQ010000360.1:0-1532 GCF_051172895.1 Nostoc sp. CALU 1950
TAGGGGAAACGCATCTTATTTCCTAATAAAAACTGAGAGAGATTTCAAAATGACATAGATAATTGGTAAGCGTTCAGGGAATGATAAATAAAATAAATGAAGTATTTCTGAAAAATATGAGTTAGCTTATCTGAGGTTGAATGATTATTTATTGATACTAAAACAACTCAAGATTCGAGTTTATAAAAGTATGTTTATCTAGAGAAAAAGTGAGATTTTTCCTAAATTAAATATTTAAATTCAATTTCTGATGTATTAATTTATGCTAATGCTAAAACTCTTGATAAATAATTGTTATCCAACCCAGCGAGAAACTGTTTATTTTTTATTCCGCGTTTGACACACTTCTCTTGACCTAAAAGATTGACTGCAATATGTCTGAGAATTGCAAAATTCTGTGGGGCATTATCTTTTCTAATCCGACATTCATCTTCCCTCAAGGCGACATCCAATATCCAATGTAATGAATTCTCAATTCCCCAATGACTGCGAATAGAATTACCAAACTGTTTAGCATTTGACTCAAGGCTACTGATAAAATAATGGATTTCAACCGTTGTTTCACCATTTAATGAGCGGACGGCTTCTACCATTCCAACACTATTAAAGTTTGACCAAACTGAATCTGAATTAAGCCTAGACTGAATTTGAGATAACATCACATAGTGGCGGATTTCATGACGACCATGCCCTCTTTCTTCTGTTTTATATGTGCTATATTCAATTCCCTCAAAACCTGTGCTTATCCCTGCCTGGAATAATTTTTCAACTTCATTATAAAGATTTCCTTGATTCTTTTTCAACGTAATTACATAATCTGCATCTTGCTGTGTGATTAACCTAACAATTTCTTTCTGACAACCAATTGCATCGATTGTCACAATACATCCAGATATATCTAATACCTTTAATAACTCTGGAATTGCTGTAATTTCATTCGATTTTTCATCTACTTTCACTTGTCCCAAAACTAATTTATTCGTCGTTGCCCAGGCGCTTACCATTACAATTGCGCTTTGGTCACTACTACTATCATAAGAACTACGCAAGGTTTTCCCATCAATTGCAACTACTTCACCTTCAGTTCTTTTCTGTATTGATTTCATCCAGTTTAGAAAACATGACTGAAATTGTTGAGGATTCAACTGTGCAAAGACTCTTGCAAACGTATCGTGGGATGGTATCCCATTTGGTAGCTCTAAAAACGTTTTTAACCACTCAGACTTTGCACATCCGTATGTTTCAATTGCCACCCAACTATCTGCCCCACATATCACTGCACAAATGGCAATAGTCAAAATATCGATTAGCTTATGACGTTTTGTACGATCTATTCGTGGATCTGACATCTGTGCAAAGTGGTCAGCAATTGTAATTTTGGGCTTGAGTTTCACGCCTTCCTCGGGCAATATTGTTACTTTTACAATGACTTTACCATCAATGCCCCATTGCTTATCCTTCATACCACACGCGATCGCTGCCTTTATCCTTTATTTAGTACTCATGTACTATATTTAGATGCGTTTGCCCTG
>NZ_JBDNJQ010000376.1:0-1273 GCF_051172895.1 Nostoc sp. CALU 1950
GATCTGCCCGCGTTTGCTCTGAATTTCTAGAATTGGAATCACAGGGTTCATGCTTACCGACACCATAAAATCTACCTTCAAAGATGCAGCTAAGAAACTAACTGGCAGCTGCAAAAGAGACTTCATGGCAAAAGTTACTGAAGATTACTTCGATAGTTCAGCACGCATTGCAGAGACAGTTTTAGGATGGAATCGCTCCTGTGTACAACTTGGCTTGCATGAACGGCGGACGGGGATAGTCTGTGTGGATAACTATCATGCAAGGGGACGACATAATAGTGTTGAGATTCTGCCGAATTTAGAAGCAGATATTTGTTCTTTGGTAGATGCTCAAGCCCAAGCAGACCCAAAATTTCAATCGACCTTTCTATATGCTCGTATCAGTGCCAGAGCGGTACGAGAAGCATTAATCTGTGAAATCGGTTATGACCACAGTCAATTGCCGTCTCGTCAAACTCTGGGGAAGATTCTTAATAGCTTGGGGTATCGCCTAAAAAAACACAAAAAACAAAGCCCTTGAAAAAGATTCCGCAAACAGATGCCATTTTCGACAATGTGTTTCGGGAAAATCAGGCATCGGATGAAAATCCCAAATCGTTGCGAGTGTCTATAGATACCAAAGCCAAGGTGAAGATAGGTAACCTTTCCAGAGGTGGTAAAGCTCGGACATTAGAACCAAAAGCTGCGGATGACCACGATACACAGTGGCAACAAGTCTTAGTTCCTTTTGGTATTCTCAACACCCACAGTGACCAGCTATCAATTTACTTCGGTCAGTCGGCTGAAACTAGTGATTTTATTGTCGATTGTTTAACCGCTTGGTGGCATGAGAATCAACACAATTATCAAAATATCGATGAATGGGTTATTGATCTCGATGGTGGTGCAGCAACTCGCAGTAACCGCACACAATTTATCAAACGCATGGTTGAACTCTCTTGTGCAATTAATTTAAGAATCCGACTGATTTACTATCCTCCGTACCATAGCAAGTACAATCCGATAGAGCGGTGTTGGGCAGCCCTAGAGAACTATTGGAATGGCGCAATTCTGGATTCGATTGAAGTTGCCATCAAGTGGGCTTCCAATATGACTTGGAAAGGGATTGCACCCATTGTTCATCGTATTGAAGCAACCTATGAAAAAGGAATCAAGGTTCTGTCACAAGAGTTAGAACACTACCAAACCTTCTGGCAACCTTCCGAAACTCTACCTAAATGGGATATCACAATTTTCCCCGTTTAATTGGTATCTTATTTTCTTGCAAATCCCT
>NZ_JBDNJQ010000397.1:0-1026 GCF_051172895.1 Nostoc sp. CALU 1950
ACTGGTTTACCCATTCTTGTTACTGTACTTCACCAGACTAATAAACGCTATAAAACCAGCTTGATAAGCACTATTATCGAGAACTGTCTCATCAACATCCACAATAACGGCTGGGTTACGTACTTTTTTAGCTTTGGCTTGGTCGAAGATAAGCTGGCTTATATTAAAGGCTTGGTAAGTCAGGGCTTGATACTCTCCTGATTGCTGTACCCAGTTAAGTGCTAGTACCGATTGTTCATTTAGCTGTGCGTTAGTAATCTCCGGTGTATCTTGTTTTAGTCCCAAAAGAAGCAAACTTGAAGCGACTAATGTAGAAAATGTAACAAACTTAATATATGGACGATACATTTTATGGATTATCCTCAATATTTAGCTAAGTAAATATTTGCTGTTAACAAAATTGCTTGTTCAGTTCTACACTTATAGCACACTTAGAAAAAATGTCACTTCAATTGTCCCCATATTCCAGCCTTTGATGCTTTTGCTATCCTCTGGGCATTCTCAAAAGCTATTTGATTCGGGCATTCCACCCCACCAAGCCGCGTTTTAGCCAAACCATTCTTAAGCAGTTCTTCCTGAAAACTAATCTCAGCCTCACCCTGTCCGTGAGCCATAACTTCAGCAACAGTGTGCCCCTGCTTATCTTTTGCTACTGGAATAATCATCAGTTGGTTATCGGCAGTAGCGACTAGCTTGAGTAGTTTATCTTTTGCTTCATTGCTCAATGTTTGTGCAGGCACTTCACCTTGTTTCACTTCCGGGGCATCAATTCCACAAAGCTCAACTGACATTTGGCTGCCATCGGTTTGGCGGACTGTAATGCTGTCCCCATCTGCCACTTGAGTAGCTATCCATTCTTCGGTAAGCGCGATGGATGGCTGCTTAGTTCTTTGGAAAATCAAGATAGTGGTGATGATAGCTCCAGCGATCACAGTTAAGATTATGGGAGTTCTCTGCAATGGCTTCATGTTGCTAGCTCTGTTATTGCAATATAAGAAACCACAATTTTAACCGGGAATATTTCTC
>NZ_JBDNJQ010000467.1:0-280 GCF_051172895.1 Nostoc sp. CALU 1950
ACAACACTAAAAGTCCCCTATACAATTTACTTCTATCAAAAACTGTTCTGGCTTGTGTCTAGAGCAGTTTTTGATTGCACGGTAGGAGCCAGATTCACAACTGCATCTAATGGTGAAGCATATAACAGTATAGAACTTACGCACTTAACTTGATATTGAAACTAAGAATGAAAAATAAGACAACGCCCTATGCTCAATTACAAAATTTCCAAAAAATGGTTAATTTTGATAACAGTAACTTTGATATCTGCCTTGTTGCTGGCGATCGCTTCTTCTGCCT
>NZ_JBDNJQ010000477.1:0-266 GCF_051172895.1 Nostoc sp. CALU 1950
TTTAAACACTAAGTAGACAAAGTAAAAATAAGTTTCTCGGCTCAAAAACTCCATTTGACTGTGAAAACTGCGATAGCGGGTAGTCGGTGTGGGAGACGAATGTGCATCCATTCCTAAATTTCGCGCCATCAATACTGCTCGTTTCATGTGCAATGGATCGCTAACAATAAGAAACTTGTTTAATTGGTGAGCTTTCGCTACTTCCAAAGCATTTGTGAGGTTCTGGTGAGTTGTACGAGATTGAGTTTCAGTGAGAATATCAGCAG
>NZ_JBDNJQ010000505.1:0-224 GCF_051172895.1 Nostoc sp. CALU 1950
CCAGTAAAAATGATTGTTTTAACAGATCCATTTTTATATAAGTTGATGGCGTGGTTAATTCGCTCTCTGAAAACAGGAGATGGTTCTTCTCCCCAAACTGCCGCTCCTAAAACAATTGCTGCATCTGCTTTGATATTATTAGTACTGCTGCCATATAAATAAATACTTGAGGCAGAAGAAGCGATCGCCAGCAACAAGGCAGATATCAAAGTTACTGTTATCAA
>NZ_JBDNJQ010000259.1:0-7310 GCF_051172895.1 Nostoc sp. CALU 1950
CCGTCGAATGCGGTTCTTCTTTCTTGTAGTTGCTGCTGATAAAGAGACAGTTGTTCTGTTAATTGCGGTAACGTTTCACTTAGGGAAGACTTTGTTAATGACTGCTCAACTTCTTGTAGTTCAAGATATCGGACAATTGCAGTAATCGCCTCGAATGACTGACTTGAACCTCGCTCAAGTTCTCGGACTGGGCTAGCTGTTAATCCCGAATCTTCTTGCTCAGTTTCTAACTGTTGACTAACAACTATTCGCTGAACAGGATTTTTCAACAGATGCTCAATATGCCCGTCATCCCTTTGTGGCTGGTAGTCAATTTCCTTATGTTTTTGCAGTCCTGGCCATGTATAAGCAGGCCCCAAAGAAGTGCCGCTAAATTTCTGGTCATTCCACGAGTACGAGATGCCCTTACTTTTGCCGTTACGTGTTAAGCCGTGGCGAACTTCTACACCTTGTAATTGCAACCGCTCAACCAGTTGGGGCATAGTTAGTTTGTCTATTGTGGCACGGTCGATTAATTCCTGGAGTTGTTGCTTAATGGGGCGTTCTTGTGGAGTTTGGCGCTCACCATTAATATATTCTTCTTGCTCTCTTTCTAGGCGTTTTTGTTGTCCAATACTGGGATTACGCGATAATTTCTCATGGCTGCTTTGGGTTTGTTGTAAACCATAATCTCGTTCTAGCTGCCGGATAATGGTTTCGCTACGCTTGTAATCCCAGCTATCATGTACAATCTTCCCGTTATCTAACCGAATGCGGCTGGCGCAAATATGTATGTGGTCGTGTTCGGTATTGCTGTGTCTGTAGACTACGTACTGGTTACTGTCAAATCCCATCTCTTCGAGATAGCGGTTAGCAAGTTCGTTCCAGGTTGGTTCGTCTAGTTGCTCGTTTTCTGGTAGTGATAATGATGCGTGGTACACTACTCTGTCAGCTTCTGGGTTTAGTTGTCGAGAAATTTTGAATTCTCTGGCCAGTGCGCGGGCGTTATTGCCGCCCATGTTGCCACCAATGAGTTTGGCATCTTTCTGAGACTCCAAATAATTCAGCAGTCCGCGAAACCCTCGCCCTTTAGTCTGGTTGCCAATCATCTGTTTCCTCGTCCGATTCTTCGATGAAGGTATTGGCTATTTCCTGTTGGCAGTGTCGTAGCAGTTCTAGTAACTCTTGTAGAAGTTCTGGTGATGCAGGCGGTGGCAACTGCATTTTAATGGCGGTATTGGTGGCTTTAGCCAGTTGGTTGATGTTGTTGCCGATGCGCGATAGTTCCAGGTATGTGTCTAGTGTAACTCTGCCCAGTCGCGGCGGTGGTGGTGGAATTGGTCGCAATAGCATACAGCGTCTTGTCAATTCTCCCAAGCTCAAGCCCGTATCTTCTGCTTTAGAGCGAATCATCTCATATTCAATCGGGCTGAATCGCGCTTGCAACATTTTGGTGCGGACAAGTGATTGAGAAGAAGCTTTGGGCATAAGTTAAACCAAACAAAATGCAGTTTTAGAGGGGGTTTCCAAAGCGGGGACACTTCCCCCTTTGGCAAGCCTGCCGAGTCGAGCGTAGCGAGGACAGCACGTAGTGCTAGGCATGGCTTGCTCCTAACCAGCTTTTGGGGGAGGCAGGAGAACTAGGGGAACAACCCACTAGGGGACAAAATGCGTAATCTCCGGCTACCACCACGATGATATTACTAACGAGTTGACGTAAATTACAGTATGGCTAATTATTAGTGATGACTGTGTGATTGATTTTTGATTAACTGTTCGTGAGTTATCTTACACGCTTTGAGTAATCACTGTTCAATCAGTTACGTTAATATCTGTTGCTGTCTCTTAACTATTTGTTGCATTGATAATTACCTGTCTTTAGATAGATGCCCCACGTTAAAGTAAAGTTTTAAACATAAACATTAGTTTGATTTTTACTCTTGTGGCTAAAGACAATATTCCTAAGTCAAAGATTCCAGAGGCTCTTGATGCTTTACGCGCTTTGGGTGCTAAGGAATTAGATGATATCCCAGCACGAGCAGCTATTAAAAAAATGCGCCGTCAAATTGAACGGGTGCTTCGTCTCGGCTATAGCTATGAGGAAGTGTCTAAAACTTTAGCCCCTTTGGATATCAATATCAGTCCTGAACGTATCCGTTATTTACTTAACGATATTCGTCGGTCTACTCGCAAAAAGTCAGTCACTCCTCCTAGCCAAGAGAATACCAGTACACAAGTTATTGATGAGCCACTTGTGAGCGAGAATCCTGAGATTACAGAAAGCAATACTCAATCTGCCAATAAACCTCAGTCTCAATCAGAACCAAAATCAAAATCCGCTTCATCCAAATCAACAACTCCTAAAACTCCTAAAACGGCTAAAAAGACCTCTGATGTTAAAGCTCCAGAGAATCAAAATCCCTCTCGCCTTGCTTTTGTGCCTGAAATAATAAACGATGAGGATTTGTAGATGGTAGTCAAACCTAAACAATCGGCTGACCAATTTCAGGAAATAAAGCCAACTGAACAGCCAAAAACTCTTGGGCGCTTGGTGTTGGTAACTGGTGATAAGGGGGGTACTGGTAAAAGTGTGGTAGCTAGAATCCTACTCGACATTTACCGCCACAGAAATATCAACTGCATTGCTTATGAGTGTGACCAGTCTAATCCTCAGCTTTATCGTCACTACAACAAGGTTCTGCCAGGGGTGCAAACGCTCAAACTAAATCAGCGTGGTGGTGCTGATGCTTTACAGGATGATTTGAAGCGTTTGTCTCCTCAAGTATCTTTAGTGGATCTGCCTGCTGGGGCTGCTGAATATTTTGAATCGGTGGCTAAGGATATTTTTCTGTTTCAAAATGCCCAGCGTTTGGGTTATCGCATCACTATGGTATCGGTGCTGGGTCGGGTGAAAGATAGCCTATTGCAGTTAAAACGGCTGATGGATTTCTGCGGCGACAAAGTTGATTATGTAGTTGTAAAAAATCTTTACTGGGGTGATGAACACAAGTTCACTCGCTACAACAATTCTAAGGTGAAGCAGGCTGTAGAAGCTTTGGGAGCGATTGAACTGTTATTACCTGAGTTATATGACGATATTTTTGACCTCGTTGACTCGAAGGATCTAACTTTCAGGGAGGCTCTAGAGCATGACGATTTTAGTTTGAGTAATCAATCGAGAGTTTTTGGCTGGATTGATGCGGTTGAAACTGAGTTTTCTAAGGCGGCTATACAGTTGGGGTTAGAGTAAAAAGAAGGGTGTAGGGGGTGGGGTGTAGGGTGTAGGGGATGAGTATTTATGAAAGAGCCATCAATACAGTCTTATCGAGATTTAAAAGTTTGGCAGGAAGGTATGAATTTGGCTGAGAGTTGTTATCGAGTAACGAAAGCATTTCCCAAGGAAGAAACTTATGGAATGACATCTCAAATTCGTCGTGCTGCTGTTTCAATTCCCGCCAATATTGCGGAAGGATATGGTAGAAAAACTCGTGGAGAATATATTCAATTTTTGTACATAGCTCAAGGTTCTCTTAAAGAATTAGAAACACATTTATTACTGGCGATTAGAGTAGAACTAGCTTCATCCCAAACAATTAATACTGTTCTCAATCAGTGTGAATTAGTAGGCAAGATTCTACTGTCCCTAATTCGTGCGCTTGAAAATAAATGAAACAGATTTCCCTACACCCTACACCCTACACCCCACACCCTCATGGCTACAAGTAATGGTGCGGTATCTCATTTAGATAGGTTGCTGTCAGAAAAGCCACCGGAATTTCAAGCTAAAGTCTTACGGTTTGCGCTAGATTCTGGGATGAAACAAGATGACCCAGCTTTTAGGTTAGTGCAGTACATTGGTTATTTGGCGCAACTTACAGAAACCGCTCCAAACGATTGGAAATTATTATTTGAAAATTTACAGGTAGAGCTAAACGAATGGAGTCAACTGACGGCGGAGCAATTGAAGATTCAAGCCGACCACACGGAGAACATCAAAAATCTAGCGACCAGTTGCAATCAGCTAGGGACAGCCTTGAGCGCATTAAATCTAACGTCTCAGCAACAACTCAAGCAATTGACGAGCTTAACCAAACTCTCCGAGAATTTGAGCAATATCTCCCCAAGGCAACCAGAGACATTGAGCCAACCGTTGCAAGAACAATTGAACGAGATTCAGACGGGAATATCTCTATTGAACCAAAAAGACGCGGAATCAGCCGTTAAAGGTTGGGGTAGAGCTATTATGATCTGGCTTTTTTCTCCGATCTCATTTTTTATTCTGTTTTGGTTTTATTCGCACCTGACCCCAATCCCTACTCCTATTGAAACTACCGAGTCTCTACAGAAAATTTTACAGAATACTGATTGGAGTAATGCCAAGCTTCAACGGGTTGAGAAAAAGTTGGGGACAGATCCAAACCGAAGACGACGGCGGTAAAAATTTGCTTTTGCAAAGCCGATAAAAAAACTGGGTCTGCATTACACGTAATAGCCCTAACGTGTAGTGCTGCACGAATTATGAGCCTAAAAATAAGCTGACTAGAGATTTATTCCATTAATTGCGTAATTTAGAACAGAAACCATGTGGTAATAGTAAAATAGGATGCCACGCTTAAGAGGTAGTAGATGGAGCCATTAACTGCTGGTGCGATCGCTGTTGGTACTGTGGTTGCCACTAAAGTCTTAGAAAAAACAACCGAAAAGGGAATAGAAATCTTATTGGATAAAGCTGGTAAGTTCTTAGTTACCCTTAAAAAACACTCTCCCAATACTGTAGCTGCGATTGAAAAAGCGCCACAACAACCACTCGATTACGGCAAAGCTGTACTGGAAGTAGAATCTGCGGCTAAGGCTAATCCTGAAGTGGCTGAAGCTGCACAGGAATTGGCAACAGCAGCAGAAACTAATCCACCGTCAAACTTGGCTGAAATTCTGAGGGAGATAAAAGAAGCTGTGGAGAAATCTCAAAACTCATATCCTTTAACTTTTACCCAAAATTTTAAAAAAGCTATTAATGCAGCTCAAACCCAAAACATTAACCAAAGTGGCAGTACTTTCAATATTTGACTGGAGCCGCCCGAACGGGAACGGGTAAAGTTAAATCCCATTGACTGGTGTCAAGTCTGTCGTGAAATGCTGACAGAACACCAAAAGCTTACCACAAATCCTATAACCTCAAGTGCGGG
Organism: Nostoc sp. CALU 1950; assembly: GCF_051172895.1. Classification (NCBI taxonomy): domain Bacteria; kingdom Bacillati; phylum Cyanobacteriota; class Cyanophyceae; order Nostocales; family Nostocaceae; genus Nostoc; species Nostoc sp. CALU 1950. The sequence continues at coordinate 5,166 of NZ_JBDNJQ010000259.1, forward strand.
AGTAGCCCATAAAGTTAAAGATGTTTACGTGCCACTAGGATTAGTGGAGCGCAAAAAACAATCCAAGCGAAAAGAAAATGATGATGTTTCTCCAGAACAGGGGTCAGACCTATATAAGGAAACGGAAATCACTAAAAGATTTGAACACAACGAGTTTTTAGAAGAAGTTCTTAGACAAAAACAAAGTCCTAAAAGTCAGGGTAATCGTATTGCCATTATTGGGGAGCCAGGAGCAGGAAAGACTACCCTTTTACAGCATATTGCAGATTGGGTATCAAGTGAAATTAAACAAGCAATTGTTATCTGGGTATCTTTAGCAGATTTGAAAGAGAAAATGCTAGAGGATTATTTATATGAAAATTGGTTAACTAATGTTGCAAGGAAAACAGGTAAGGCTCTTGCTACCGAACAGGATAAGGATGATTTTGCTACTCAGTTTAAGCAAGGAAGGATATGGCTGTTATTAGATGGTTTAGATGAAATGTCTGTCTCCTCTGGCAATGCCCTCACAGAAATTACACGACATATCCAGGGAGGGTCTATCTCTCAAGCCCGAATTATTCTGACCTGTCGAGTAAATCTTTGGGATACCGGTAGAAATAAACTCGATGATTTCGATATTTATCGTACTCTCGACTTTTCCTACCCAGATCAGGTAGAGACGTTCATTGACCGATGGTTTTCTGCTATCCCAGAAGAAAGGAGGGAACGAGGACAAAGGTTATGCACTGCTCTTAAAGATACACGTAAAAAGCGAATTCAAGATTTAGTAAAGAATCCTTTGCGACTAACACTGCTATGTTTGAATTGGCAGTTAAGAGAAGGCAAGTTACCTAATACGAGAGCGGAACTTTATAATCAATATGTAGATGAAATTTACGAATGGAGAAAAGAGCAATTCGACATAGAACCTGAGCAACGCAAGGAACTAAAAGTTAGGTTAGCAAAATTAGCTCAAGAAGCAATAGACAGAAAAAACAGCCATTTCCGCTTGGAGCATAAGTTGGTCAGTCGTTTCTTAGGAGAGGCGAATGGTGAAAAATCTCTGCTCAAATTGGCATTAGATGTGGGCTTGTTGAACAATATAGAAATAACTCCAGATAGAAAACCCATATATGCTTTCTACCATCCTACCTTTCAAGAATATTTTGCAGCATTAGCGATTGATGATTGGCACTTTTTCCTTAATCACTTTCCAGACAACCCATATGATGGAATTTATCGCATTTTTGAACCGCAGTGGAAAGAGGTAATTCTGCTGTGGTTGGGACGCGAAGAGGAAGATATATCAAATAAAAATAAAAAAAGCTTTATTGAAGAATTAATAGATTTTAAAGATGGTTGCGGAGAATGGTGCAACATTGACAGAGCCAATAGAGGATTTTATGAGTTTCAAGCTTACTTTCTAGCTGCACAAGGAATTGCCGAGTTTAATGATTGTTCTTTGATTAATGAAATTGTTCAGCAAATTGTTAAATACAGGTTTGGTTACTTAAATGCAAAAACACCAGCATACTGGGAAAGCTTTTTGAATGAAATTAGGTATGAACCATTAAACTTACTGCCAACAACCAATACAACAAAGGCGATTGAAGCTTTGATCTCACTTATACGTGACCCAAAGGTTGATAATGATACGCGTTGGCAGGTAGCAAAAAGCTTAGGAGAAATTGACTCTGGCAACCCAACAGCGATAAAAGAGTTGATAAAACTTATACGTAAACCAAAAGTAAGTAATAGTTACACGCATTTGCGGGCAGCAGAAAGCTTAGAAGCAATTGGTGTAGGCAACCAAACTGCCATTGAAGGGTTGATAGCAATTATCCGTGACCCACAAGTTGATACTGATAATCGTAGGCGGGCGGTATATAGCTTAGAGAAAATCGGTATCGGTAAACAAGCTGCAATTGAAGGGTTGATAGCAATTATCCGTGACCCACAGGTTGATAGTTATATTCGTAGACAGGCAGCAGAAAGCTTAGGGGAAATTGACCCTGGCAACCAAACGGCGATTGAAGGGTTGATAGCAATTATCCGTGAGCCACAGGTTGATAGTTATACACGTAGGCAGGCGGCAGAAAGCTTAGGGAAAATTGGCTTTGGCAACAAAATAGCGATTGACGCTTTGATCTCACTTATCCATGA
>NZ_JBDNJQ010000346.1:0-2009 GCF_051172895.1 Nostoc sp. CALU 1950
GCCTCCTTTTATATGGACATCATCTAGTTCGGCTCCAGTCAAATCTGCTTCTTCTAAACTGATTTCTTGTGAGAAAACTTTATGGAGTTTGGCATTTGTTAGGATGGCTTTGAAAAGATTGCCTCCTTTTATATGGACATCATCTAGTTCGGCTCCAGTCAAATTTGCTTCTTCTAGGGTAACATTATTTAGTTCAACGTCCGTCATAACAGCTTTCTCTAGATTGGCTCCCGTCAGAGTGACTTTCTCTAAATTGGCTTTTTCTAAGTTTGTTTCTTTTAGGGAAGCGTAGCTCAGGTTAACTCCTGTCAAGATAACTTCCTTCAAGATTGCTCCCTCTAGATTGACTCCAGAGAAATCTCTTGCTCCTGCTGCATAACGTTTCAGAAATTCTTTAGCGTTCATAAGTGAGGGTTGTTAGCCATTTTTTTTTAAAATTATGATAGGGGTGCATAGTGCTGATATAAATTTTATAAGCAGTTTAAAACTTTACTTATTGTTCAGCAATTATATTTCATAGTAGCTTATTAACCCAAGTTACGGGTTATAAAATCCTGGGTGATTGGCTAACGCCAAAAACTTTTGCACAGTACGCCAAAAAGTTTGGGAAAGTTTTTACTATACTTCCACAATTTCAGGATTTAAGAACTCGTGGCTCGGAGTCGGCGTAGCGGAGTGGCTCTTGCGGGCGTGCAGGATCTAGTTGGCCCAACCATAAACTTCATGCCCGTAAGAGCCACCGACTCCGAGAGCGAAGCGGTCACGAGTTCGTCGGGTCAACATGAAATCATCGGCTAAAACCCCTAGAGCGTTGCTTTTGCTCCAGATCCTCTTGCTGCTGTTGCTTCTGTTGCTGCTGTTCAACAAGAATCTCATTCCAAGTTCGCCCACTAGGTGCAATTCTTTTAGCTTGGGGTAAAATTTCCTGAACGACTTGGGCCGCTTCATTGCCTTGATCATCGTTATTAAATGCCGCTCCAATTCTGCTGATATTTCTGAGGAATTCTACTGGCAAGTTATTCGGGTCATCCACTGCCATGTACATTGTTCTCACTGGTGGTTGCCCCTTGTGTTCGTCTCTGTCAATCTCTGCCAAGGACAGCGCATCAATGGGGGAGTCACACAAGAATACTCTCTCGATTTTATCATCTGCCTCTCCACCCAATTTGAAATGAAACCACCCCTCGGAGCGATCGCTGTCGGGATACTTGAAAGCACGATTGTCAAGACGTGCGGTGTCCCAAACCAGTGCGCCTGATTTTTCACCGTTTAAAGAGCGCTTGATAAAGACAACATTTCGGTGCTGGTCTATGTAACCCAACCCCTGCTGCTGTAATGGGTGTACAAGGAAGTTTGTTATACCGCGTTTTTGAGTCAAGAAATGCTGCAACACTGGGCGTAGGCTTTCATCTTCTGGTGGTGGCGTGAACTCGGGTGAACTCTGTTTTTCCTCTCTATTGGATGCCAGTTGATTGTTAGCGATGAGTACCAATGCTTTAGCTTCATCAATAGTCCATCCGGCAGGACTGGCAAAGATAATTTCTTCAACATCTTGAACTGGCTTATTATCTAATAATGCCCTGATAGCGATTTCTTTGTCTCGGTCAGTCACTAATAAGTGTTCCAAGTCGGCACTGTAATACTTATATAACTCGGCTTTCTGATTATCTTTTAGCTTTGGTTCATCTGTGGTTATAGTTGGAGTTTTATTAAGAGCATTTGCGTCTACTGGTTTTTGCGATCTATGGAGTTGCTCTAAATAAACAATCGCTGCTTCCAGGTTGTCGAATATGGTTCTTCCGGCTTCTAGCTGGTGCTGATTTTGAGAAAGTTGTTGTGTTAGTTCTAATACTGTTTCAGTTAATGCTGAAGAGACAGTCGATTGCTCAATATAATCAGAAATTGATGAAATAGCTCTCTTTTCTACATAAGATTGCAACTCATTCGCCAGCAGTGCATCCAGGTCATTAAATGTAGCTTTAGCTGTAACAAGCTGCTCTTTGTATTGA
>NZ_JBDNJQ010000465.1:0-284 GCF_051172895.1 Nostoc sp. CALU 1950
ACTTGAACCTCGCTCAAGTTCTCGGACTGGGCTAGCTGTTAATCCCGAATCTTCTCGTGAGGTTTCTAACTGTTGGCTAACAACTGTTCTCTCTCTAGGATTTTTCAACAGCTGCTCAAGGAGCGCGTCATCCCGTTGGGGCTGATAGTCAATCTCTTTATGTTTTTGCAGTCCTGGCCATGTATAAGCAGGCCCCAAGGAAGTGCCGCTAAATTTCTGGTCATTCCATGAGTACGAGATGCCCTTACTTTTGCCGTTACGTGTTAAGCCGTGGCGAACTTCTA
>NZ_JBDNJQ010000517.1:0-202 GCF_051172895.1 Nostoc sp. CALU 1950
TAGTCGTTGCTCTTCATTAACAATCGCGGCTCCCAGGTCGTCAAATGCGGTTTTTGCTGCTTCAAGCTGCTGCTGATATTGAGAGAGTTGTTCTGTTAATTGTGGTAACGTTTCACTTAGGGAAGACTTTGTTAATGACTGCTCAATTTCTTGTAGTTCAAGATATCGGACAATTGCAGTAATCGCCTCGAATGACTGACTT
>NZ_JBDNJQ010000309.1:0-3371 GCF_051172895.1 Nostoc sp. CALU 1950
GTGACTGTAACCATAAGTTTGCCGGGGCGGCACGTTTATGCTTTCAAAACGCCTGGGCAAGTTTAGGTGAAAAATTAGTTTTGATGTATGGGTGGTAAGAAGTTAGAGGGTGTATTAGCAGCCAAATCATCGACATCATCGAACCACATACACTGCCACAGAGGCTTATTGCTTTGATTAGAGAGCGGAGCTATCAATTGTTGCCGCCAAAAGTCAACGCTTTCAGTTTCTTTATTAACTACTTGATTAAGTTGCAGTCCACCTAACCATAGATGACAGATTGAGCAATATCCTGGACGAGAATACCTTGATAATGGTGGAAACTCTTGCTGGCAGTGAGGGCATTGCTCAATCAGTGACTGATGCTCATGGTGAGGGCATTCCTTAATTGTGTTGACTAACCACAGCAGTGGATTGTAAATTACTCGATTATTGGTACGCCAGGTGTCATAGCATACTGGGCACCAAGCTTGATGTAAGCGCAGAATGCTAAACTCGAAAAAAATACTTGCCCACTTCAATGGCCACAGACAAGATAAATCTTGACGCTGGGTCAATTCTTCTAGAACTTGAATTAGAGTAGTGGCAATGTTAACTCTGGTTTGGCTTGCTGTAGTTAAAGAATCTTGAACTCCAAATAAATGATTAATGATGTTGATGGAACTAGCACTGCTTGTTTTGTGCCCCATCAGTGGAATAATCTTTGACAAAATTAGTTCTTCAGCAGTTATGGTGTGATAGTCGGCAAGGCGAGCAATATATCCACTTAAGCTCTCCATATAAAGCGTACCAATACCAATTGGCTCCAATGGGAATAATTGACAACGTTGTGGAATTGTTGGTTTTTCCAAATTCCAAAACTCATCTTCGGTATAATAATCAACTAACATCAAGATTAATTCCTACAGGATCTCTTTTAGCCAGACGTTTTCCAACACGACCTTTCGTTTGAGATGGTTGCTTAACCTCTTCATTGGTCAAACTGGGCGTCACACTTGCAACCTCGTTTTGCCATCGCTTCTCTCCAGCTTGTGCTTCCTGTTGAATTTGCTGCCGTCGTGCTTTTGAGTATTCGTTTTGTTGGATATACTTCGCATTGAGGGTTGTCGCATTCTCTGCCAAGGCGTTTCGTAACGCTTTTGTCAACCAAGTTTTGAGGAGACCAACGCTGCCAACTGAGTAATCCAAAAAATATTCATATTGTTCTACCAAGCAAGGTTCTTCTACCATTGGTAAATGTGCCTGAAATGTTCTGAGAACCCGCATAAACTCAGCTATATCCTCTTTGTTGTCTGTCGAATAACGAGGTAAATGTATATCATCGCTGCGTCGGCTGACTTGACCACTGAGGTGACAGCAGTTGAGTAAATCATAAGTACCGAATAAAATATGTACGACACCAGTAACATTAGCGATAGATTTTATCCAATTCATCTGATGTAACATTTGTTTTCCTCCAGCAACCATCAGCAAATGTTGGGCTTCATCTATCATTAATGCTGTTAATTGATGGTGTCGCATAGATTGTTCTAAAGCACGACGCACAGTATCAGAACTTTTGGAAGCAAAGTATGTAGCCGAAAGAGTGTTTGCATACTTTTGATAATTTGATGTACTATTTGTAGTGATTGAATTGAGCGAGATTTTCTCTAGAGATTCTAGAACCCGGAGGTAGTAATCTTTATAATTAAACTTTCCTGCTTCATTAGCAATTGCCTCTATACCTGCGACTGGGATCTGACAAATATTACTGTTCATAGATGCTAATGCACCTTCCATTAACAGTTTTTCAGTTCGTAGTCGTAAAGTAGTCTTCCCTACTCCTGCTGGGCCAACAACGAACAAGACACAGATATCTGTTGGTTGTTGAAGATTCATCAACAAAATATCTAAAGCCTGTTTTAACCGTAAATGTCCAATTGTAATCCCCTGAAAATAGTTCAGCCGCTCAGTTGATGATTGAGTAAGAAGTGCTTGAGGAAATAGACGTTTGTATTTTATTGCCATAACTCCTCTTGAGTATGGGGTTGAATTTTTTCTAAATCTATTGCTGAAATATTTAATTTATCTGTTTGTGATAAAACTTCAGTAGGATTGGTTGTATTAATGTTAATTGGATATTCATCAAGATAAGTTTTTGTCTGTTTAATATTATTTTGATACAGTAATTGACGCATATCTAGTGCAGCCAAATCGTGCAATCTTTGTGCCTGTAAAGTTTCTTGAGCTTCTGCTGATTCTAGATACTGTGCAAGTTCCTTAGCCCTAATTGTTATCTTTTGGTTATACTGATTTTTCTGCTGGCGCAATTCAATACTTGCAAGTCGAATTTCTCTTTCTGAATGACCTTGTAAGGATGAGTAATATTCAGAAATACACCGCACCCAATTACCTTTGACATAAGCATAAGCAGTCCCGACATCAAATGGGTCGTATCTAACTGGGACTTGAGTTCCTTCAACTTCAGGATTAAGAAAGGAATCATCAATTGACCAGTAGTAAATAGAATTAATTTTTATACCAATTCTTGGTATTATTTTTGCACTTCCCTTCGGAGTTGAAGGCAAGGTAAAAATTTTAAAGTTTTCATCATCTAAAATTTTTTCTCCATAGCGCATTCCACTTTGATTAAGACCTCTTTCAAATGCAGCATTAGGAGAGAGTCCTAACGCCGGATGCTCTCTACAGTCATAAATAACATAAGCATATTCACAAAAATATTCATATAATTCTGGCAATGTCCAGACAGCTTGTACTTTTGGGTTATTTGCTTTATTTACCAAGCGAACCTGTTTAGTAATTTGAGTATTGCCCTTTAGGTTGTAAAAGAATTCTGTGTTAGTTGTGCCAAAAAAACGTTCAATAAGTGAACCAAACCTTGGACTAGCAACGGGGCGTTGTTTTTTTGTGCAAGCAAACGCTGCCAGAAGAGTTTCAAAGTAAATACTGCCAAACTCTACACCATTATCCATTATTAATGTTTCTGGGAAACGTCCAAGTCGCTGCACGCAAATTCGCAACACCATCATGCAAGAGCGATACGATGGTGGGTCAAAAGTTAAATAGATGGCAAAAATGCGACGGGAGAAAGCATCAATAAGAATCGTTGCCCAAGGTCTGCCTAAACAACGTCCAGTGCGAGAACAAACTAACTCAATATCTAATTCCGTATGGTCAATGTGGCAGATTTCAAATGGACGACTGCCGTGGTTAGGCGTGGAAAGCGTTAATTCGTGATAAAAAGGATTCTTTTGGTAAGCTGCTCTACTACCTTGTCTTTGGCGAGTTTGCCGTACTGGATCTCGTTGATTAATACCAGGGCTATTTCATTCTAAATAAGTCTTTGAGCGTGTTAAGACTAAAACCAGCGA
>NZ_JBDNJQ010000339.1:0-2462 GCF_051172895.1 Nostoc sp. CALU 1950
GTGCAATTTATCTGGCTGCTTCTGTCATTTGGCTCAATTGATGACACGCCCTAGATGTTCCGCAAATTCTTGGCGAAGTTTTCTTGATGATACAGACTTTAGATTATTGACTAACTTGCTAAGTTCAACGTCTGGATGATACTGAAAGAGTAGGTGGTACATGATCTTCCTCGCCATTAAACTCTACCAGTTTACAATCCCATTTTTCTAGTAATTCTTGCATTAGAACATTTAGCCTATCCAGCATAAGTGAAGTGAAGGCTTTACGCCGATATTTAGTAACCAGCACTAAATGTACTTTCAGGTCACTAACAGACCTTCCTTTTGAAACAAAATCATCTTTCATATTATGTCTAAATCAGTGTATACTAAAAAGGTAACACTTGATTAGTCGAACAAGTGAGAACATCCTATCAGTACCGATTAAAACCAACGAAAGAACAAGCATTACATATTGATAAAACATTAGATATGCTGCGATACCAGTATAATTATCAGCTTGCTCAAAGGTTTGACTGGTATGAGCAAAATAGATGCTTTATAGATAGATGTTCACTTGTTGTTTGCCATATTCCAGAGTTGAAAGATAAGCCTAATAGGTTTAGTCAACAAGCAACGCTAACCCAACTTAAAAAAGACCGTCCTTGGTACAAAAGCATTCATTCTCAAGTTCTACAAGAAGTCCCTAAAAAAGTTGAGATAGCTTTTGACCGTTGGTTAAAAGGTAACGCTAATGGTAAACGTAGCGGCAAGCCTAGATTCAAAGGTAAAGGGCAGTATAAAACTTTTACATATCCGCAATTCAAAAAAGAGCATTTTCAAAACGATAAAATAATATTGTCAAAAATAGGTGCTGTAAAAGTAATCCTCCACCGTCAAATACCGGAAGGGTTTGACATTAAAACTGTAGCTGTTACCAAAAAAGCTGATGGATACTATGTAACTCTGAGCTTAGAAGATAAAACTGTGCCGACAGTCAAACCGGACTTTGACACTAACAATATTGTCGGGATTGATGTTGGGCTGATAGATTTTTATGTTGCCTCTGATAATACTAGAATTGCTGCACCAAAATATCTCCGCAAGGCTGAACAAAGATTAAAGTCAGCACAGAGAAGAGTCTCAAGACGCAAAAAAGGTTCTAATCGTCGTAAAAAAGCTATTAGAAAGCTAGGTATTCAACATAAAAAAGTAGCGGATACCCGTAAAGATTTTCATTTCAAGTCTGCTAATAACTTACTCAAAAAGTATGATGTTATCGCCGTAGAAAAACTCAATATCAAAGGACTGGCTAAGTCACGACTTGCTAAAAGTGTAAACGATGCTGGTTGGGGACAATTTATTTCGATACTGACAGTCAAAGCCGAGAACGCTGGACTGAAAGTTATTGCTGTAAACCCAAACGGCACAAGCCAGGAATGTTCTAATTGTGGCACTAAGGTAATAAAGCCACTATCAGAAAGAACGCACAATTGCCCTAATTGCAAGGTCAGTCTGTGTAGGGATCTAAATGCCTCTCTAGTTATAAAGGCGCGTGGGACACACGCCCTCAAAGCTCAATTAATGTCTTCACAGAAGAGTCATTGAGAAGCTCACGCTTACCTGTACTCAGGAAGCGTGAGTATGTCACACTAAGTGTTGTGCTTACTTTGCGGATGATATTGGCTGCTCCGTTGCAATCCGCATTAATATACCAATTCTGGCTCGTGCGGAACAATCCGCGTTTTACTCTGCGACCAGAAGATTTCCACCCATCGGGTTTTTCACCGTGTTTTGGTAGTGTATCCCCATCAACAAATGATGCTGCTGAGGTGTTAGCTTCTTCTGTCTCTATAAACTCAATGCCATACTGCTGGCACAGTTGCTTAATTCGCCCTTTGAGCCTAGCAGTTGGGATTTGTACAAATTGCTGGTTGCGTTTCTTCCCTAGATTAGTCTGTTGTTTGAGGGTGCATTCCATTTTTTATTATTCCAAAACAAATAAATAACAGGGAAGGATTGTTACAGAAAACGGAAGTCAGGAAGTAAAGGGACATCAGGAAGGGATAATAAAGTCATCAAGACTAGGTGTATCAATGACTCCTGAAGAAGAACAAAAAATAAAAGAATATTCTCGTGCAATAGCAAAGATACTGTACAAAAGTACTACGGGTGAGCAACTCACAAGTTTGGCAAAAATAGAAGAAGTAGTACGCTCTCAAATGCAGGAATATGTCATGCCAGAAGTAGGGGTTTTTTTATCGAAAATGCCACAGGAGAAAGCAGCGGATACAGTTTTATAACAATTGATTTTCAAGGCTACTTTACCGAAAGTTTTAATCCAAAAAATCATCCTCACTCTAATCCTATTAGTGAAGCTTATCGAAATAATAAGATTGATTTTCGGCTATTTTGGTCTGGGGAACATTTAGAGGATGTTTGAAAAGTCGGGAATGTTGTAAAAAAGCTCTCTCGGTATAGGC
>NZ_JBDNJQ010000361.1:0-1522 GCF_051172895.1 Nostoc sp. CALU 1950
GCAGGGCGAACGCATCTTAATTGCTAATAAGAATTAGGAAGCAAATTCAAATATCTAGAATAAAGCCAATTCACTTAGATAAATAGTGAATGCAAATCAAAGGATAAACTTAGATATTAAAAACTTATTATTTATCATGAAGATATAATTTTAAATCAACAATTAGCAGAAAGGGGACAACATGAATTAATGACTGCGACCTAAATAGAAAATTAGTTACAGCCTGATTCAATGCCTTATAAAATCAGCTTTAAGCCAAGGAAAGTAATCTAGTTAAATATTGATTATCCATTGCAGCTAGAAATTGTTTGTTTTTTATTCCTACTTTCACTCGTTTTTCTTTTCCTAACAAATTAACTGCAATGTGGCGCAGAACTGCAAAATTTTGTGGTGCGTTTTCTTTTCTTATGCGACAGTCATCTTCGTTTAATGCTACATCCAAAATCCAATGTAGTGAATTTTCAATTCCCCAATGGCTGCGAATAGAATTAGCAAACTTTTGGGCATTATCCTCCAGGCTACTAATAAAATAACGGGTTTCTACCGTTGTCTTGCCATCTAGCTCCCGTACAGACTCCACCATACCTATGCTATTTAATTTTGCCCAAACTGAATCTGGGTCAAGCTTTTCTTGGATATTAGATAACATTAGATAATGACGTATCTCGTGGCGACCATGACCAAATTCCTCGGTTTTATACGTGCTATGCTTTAATCCTTGGAAGCCAGTTCTTATTCCTTCATCGATTAGTTTTTCTACTTCATTATAAAGATTTTCTTGATTCTTTTTTAAGGTAATTACATAGTCTGCATCTTGCTGGGCGATTAACTTCACAATATTTTTTTGACAGCCGATTGCATCTATTGTCACAATACATCCAGACAGTTCTAGCACCTTTAATAACTCTGGGATTGCTGTAATTTCATTTGAGTTAGAATCTACTTTTACCTGACCTAATACCAATCTATTTGTCGTCGCCCAGGCACTAACTATTTCAATCGCACTTTGCCCATATGCTTTATCGTTAGAACCACATAAACTTTTCCCATCAATTGCTACTATCTCCCCTGATGTTACCTTGTGTATTGATCTCATCCATGACAGAAAACATTCTTGGAACTGTTGGGGGTTTAACTGTGCAAAGACTCGCGCAAATGTATCGTGTGACGGAATACCATTTGGTAACTCCAAAAACGTTTTTAACCATTCATATTTCGTGCAGCCATATAGTTCAATTGCCACCCAACTATCTGCTCCACAGATCACTGCACACAAAGCAATGGTCAAAATGTCAATCAATTTATGTCGTTTTGTACGATCTATTCGTGGGTCTGACATCACAGCAAAATGGTCAGCAATTGTGATTTTGGGCTTGAGTTTCACGCAAACTGGGGCAATATGACTATTTTTACAATGACTTTACCATCAAAGCCTTATTGCTTAACCTCTATACCATCAGCGATCGCTGCCTTTATCTCTCCTTTAGTAATTATGTACTATATTTAGATGCGTTCGCCCTGG
>NZ_JBDNJQ010000386.1:0-1127 GCF_051172895.1 Nostoc sp. CALU 1950
ATTTGAAGAATGGAAACCGAGCGAACGTCTCAAAACATTAGCTCAGAAACAACCCACACGCTATCAACAAAGCGAAGATGGTCAATGGCACGCTCCACCAGCAGAAACTAAAGTTCAACCACTTTTACTGTACTACCATTTACGTACAGATCAAGAAATAAACTGGATTGCTTACCGCAACCATCAGTTTCTGAAAGCTTATTTCAATCAAGAAAATACAGTTAACTCAGAGGTAAGAACAACGGTTGTTGAGTGCGTGAGAGCTAACCCTGGAATGACTCTGAAAGAACTATTAGAATCAACCAGTACCAATTGGGTAGACGATATCTATGCCTTGATTGCAACAAAGCAATTATATGTAGACCTCAAAGCTGCTGCTTTGAGTGAACCAGAACAAGTTCATCTTTTCAGCAGTCAACAGATGGCACTGGCATATAATGTCATGATTGCTCAAAGAATTTCTACCACTATCGCCAGCGGACAACGAATTGATGTAGCGGTTGGCTCAACGCTTGTTTGGGATGGTAAAAGTTGGTGTGTACTTCAAATTGGAGACACAAAAATTGCTCTCCAAAGCGAAAATGAACTGATTGGGTTAACTCATGCAAACTTTGATGCACTCATTGCACAAAAAGAAATTACTCGTATTCAACCTAAATCTGCAAAAACAACAGAAATTTGGGAACAGCTAAAATGCGCGAGTCCCGAAGATTTGTCCGTGGCTAACTACCGCTATAAAATCATTGAGCCATATTTACATGGAAGACCGCCAATTAATAGTTCTGTACCTGAGCGGACAATCCGTAGCTGGAAATCCAGATTTAATAAGGCTCTTAATAATTATGGCTGGGGCTATATTGGTTTGCTACCCAATCGGGGAGACAAAGGAAATCGAGTAGACCGCTTTTCACCCGATACTTGGGAGTTCATCGACCAAATTATTGAACAGCATTATGAAAATCTCAAACAGCGAGGAAAACTGGCAACTTACGGTATTCTCGTTAGAGAGTGGGAAAAAGCAGGAAGAACAGACCCTTGCCCCAGTCGGATTACTTTTTGTAAGCGTATTAATCCAGGGCTATTTCATTCTGATTGAGTAATTGATATGGTACTGAAGTCATCTCACC
>NZ_JBDNJQ010000457.1:0-298 GCF_051172895.1 Nostoc sp. CALU 1950
GGGTTGTTTCTGAGCTAATGTTTTGAGACGTTCGCTCGGTTTCCATTCTTCAAATCCCACACAGTTACGGCGTATGATCAAGAAATCAGGAGTGTGAGATGTCACCACACAACGTCCGCTCTTTGATTTGAATGATAGGCTTAAGCGAATTGGTTGGTCATAGTATTCCAAAACATCTTCGTCATTTTCGTATTCGACGATCGCTGGCAGTTCTACTTTATGAGATTCAAACTGAATTGTTTTCCCCATTTTGCGGCTTGGATAGCTACCGCAAACATTTTTCGCTCCGCCACCTACA
>NZ_JBDNJQ010000100.1:0-29272 GCF_051172895.1 Nostoc sp. CALU 1950
TTGCCTATTGCCTGCCTACGCAAATTAGTTCAGAAATCAAAGCGGATTCCTATAGATTATTTTGTTTTAATTGCTAACCATGTGAACAATAGCTTTGAGCAGTAACCCGGAAAATGGCCATAAAATTTAAAAAATATAATCTTTTTTACTTAATACTCAAGTGAAAAAATAGAAACTTGTCTTTGATTGAGTACTAGTAAATTTGATAACTTTTTTATTAGAAAGATACATCCATGAAATCACTGGAACAGTTAAAATTGAAAAGAACTCTAAGCTTGCCGATCCTGTAAGTATGACCATGCACAATTCCGTTGAATTTCAAGACGCTTTTGATGTCATAGTCGTCGGTGCAGGTCACTCCGGTTGCGAAGCGGCTCTCGCCTCTGCACGCCTCGGTTGTCGTACCCTGCTATTGACGCTCAACTTGGATAAAATCGCTTGGCAACCTTGTAACCCAGCAGTGGGTGGCCCGGCCAAATCCCAATTGACTCATGAGGTAGATGCACTTGGCGGAGAAATTGGTAAAGTAGCAGACCGCACCTACCTGCAAAAACGTATCCTCAACTCTTCACGAGGGCCTGCTGTTTGGGCATTACGCGCCCAGACGGACAAGCGCGAATATGCAGCGGTGATGAAAAATATTGTTGAGAACCAAGAAAACTTGACAATCCGCGAAAGTATGGCAACTGACTTGGTGCTGGGTGCTAATGGTGAAGTCATCGGCGTTGAAACTTATTTTGGTGTAGGGTTCCAATGTAAAGCAGTTATCTTGACAACTGGCACCTTCTTGGGAGGCAAAATTTGGGTTGGTAACAAATCAATGCCAGCTGGGCGGGCTGGAGAATTTGCGGCTGAGGGCTTGACACAAACCCTAAATCGCCTGGGATTTGAAACCGGCAGACTCAAAACTGGAACTCCAGCACGGGTAGACAAGCGATCGGTGGATTATAGTAAAATGCTCATCCAGCCAGGGGATGAAGATGTGCGCTGGTTCAGTTTTGACCCAGAGGCGTGGGTAGAACGGGAACAGATGCCTTGCTACATTACCCGCACAACCGCCGAAACCCATCGCTTAATTCAGGATAATTTACACCTGTCGCCAGTTTATGGCGGTTGGGTGGAAGCTAAAGGGCCGCGCTATTGTCCCAGTATTGAAGATAAAATTGTGCGCTTTGCTGATAAGGAAAGCCATCAAATCTTTATTGAACCAGAAGGAAGGGATATACCCGAACTTTATATCCAAGGGTTTTCCACAGGATTACCAGAAAATTTGCAACTACAAATGTTGCGGACTCTCCCCGGTTTGGAAAAATGTGTGATGCTGCGTCCGGCGTATGCTGTGGAATATGACTATTTACCAGCAACTCAGTGTTACCCCACACTGATGACTAAGAAGATTGCTGGACTGTTTTGTGCTGGGCAGATTAACGGCACCACAGGTTACGAAGAAGCCGCAGCTCAAGGGCTGGTGGCAGGAATTAACGCAGCTCGGTTTGTTCGCTCTCAAGAAATGATTGTCTTTGCCCGCGAGCAAAGTTACATTGGGACACTACTTGATGACCTGTGTACCAAAGACCTGCGGGAACCTTACCGGATGCTTACCAGTAGGTCTGAGTACCGGTTGATATTGCGTTCTGACAATGCCGACCAACGTTTAACACCCTTGGGAAGAGAAATTGGTTTAATTGACGATCGCCGTTGGGATATATTTACCGAAAAACAGGGTAATATCACCACAGAAAAACAAAGATTGCAAACTACACGAGTTAAAGAACATGATGAAATTGGAATAGCGATCGCATCTAATACCCAACAATTAATTAAAGGTTCAATTACCCTCAACGACTTGCTGCGCCGTCCGGGATTCCATTACGTTGATCTCGACAGGTTCGGATTGGGAAACCCCAACCTCAACCGCGCCGAAAAAGAAGGTGCAGAAATTGACATCAAGTATTCTGGCTATCTCGCTAGGCAACAAAATCAAATTGACCAAATTGCCCGCCAAGCGCACCGCCAGTTACCTGCGGATTTGGATTACACAACAATTGATACTCTTTCTAAAGAGGCACGGGAAAAACTGACTCACGTGAAACCACTCACTCTTGGTCAAGCTGCACGTATAGGTGGTGTAAACCCAGCGGATATTAATGCCTTATTATTATATCTAGAATTGCGTAGAAGCAAGAGCCAGTCAGAGTTTCCAGCTTTAGCTTAACACCAAGCTCATAAAGACTGAGTATAGTAGTAAGCGGGGGGATTGGTATGATAGATGACATAAACATTAGTACTGCCATCATCAACAATCCCCAGATGAAAGTTGACTTTAATACCAACACTCAAGCAACTCGTCTCAATAGGACGAGATTGGATGTTTCATTAATAATCATAATTTCCAGGCAGTAGGGGCGGCGTTTCCCCGTCCTAGCAACAACCCAGAACGTCTATGTTAAAAGAAGCCAGCACCCGTCTCATAGTACCGGAACCATCAGAAGACTTAATCGCCAACGAGCCTTGGTCGATAGAAAACTATGCTGATGGCTTAATGGATGAACTCTTTGCCGATATCGACTACATTCTGGATGTTAGTGATAATCTGCCTTCTCAAACTGTTAGGCACACTAAGCAGAACAAATCGAGCCAGTCTTTTGCTGGGGTTTCTTCCCAATCGCCTACAGAATACGTGCCTCTGCAAACAGTTACTATACCGCAGATTATTTTACCCAACAAACTGAACCAAACAGTGCAGTCAGCTGCTCAAGATAAGCACAAGCACTTGAGTACTGTTGTGTTTGACAGCGCCACTGTTAAATCAGTTAGTAGAAAGCGTCAGAAAACTAGTCCTGCTTTGGGCAAACTGCTGATTGTCGGAACAACTTTAGGCGTGGCGATCGCTAGTATGATCTACCTAGTACAGTCTGGAGTCGTATATCTTTTAAACAGCAAATTGCCTGAGTCCGCGCTTTTAGTGCAGCAACCGCAATCGCAGTTGCCCGTCAAAACAGAAATTGAGGCAGAGTTAGTTGACTACATGCTGGGAGCGCTGGCAGTTATAGATAAGCAAGAAGCCAAAAGCAATCAAAAATCTGTCAGTCCGGGATTCTCCACTCAGGCAAATACTAACCAAATAGCCCTTGGTAACGGGCAAGCATCTGGTAATCTACCAGCAATTCCACTTCTAGCTAACAATACACCACCAGCCCCTAACCGTTCTGGAAACGTTGTTGAGCGCATCTACGTTCCCGTTTATCAAGCGCCGTCGCCAATGCGCTACGCCCTACCAGCGATTCCTGGGACTCCTAAACTTTTACCACAAGTTGCCAGTGCGTTACAGGCTTCTCAACCTAATGTGGTGAAAAATGCCCTGAATACAGTGCGACAAGCTAGCAAGCCTGTAACCGTCAATATGTTAGCTGCTGCTGTCCGAGCCGAACTTAAACCTGTGGCTGGGAAAACTGCACCCATTACCGTGCGGCAAACACCCAAGCCTTTGCCTGCATTACCAGTAGTTCCATTGCGTGCAGCCCTCGCCCCAGATTCAGAACCAACTATTACCCAGGAACAAGTATATCCGCCAACTGCGATCGCACAGGCTCCCACTAATACCTTAGAAGGATTGCTAGAGTTGGGCAATAAATCCGCCGCTTTGTTTAAAATCGATGGCGTGACTCGCCGCATCAATATGGGTGAAAGTATCGGCTCAAGTGGTTGGACATTAGTAGATGTTAGTAATGGCGAAGCTGTCATCCGGCGTAATGGCGAAGTGCGATCAATTTATGCAGGGCAGAAATTGTAAAAGTTCTTCTGTCAGCAACTCTTCCACCCACCAAACACCGGACTCTCTATTAGCTTCTGACTGGTGGGTTAATTTCAAAGTGAATATGATGATCGTGACCAATCATCTGGGTACAAAGCCCCTCTTGAATTAGCTTTTTATCGTTGAAGAAAACTGCCCCCGCCTTTACCAACTTTTGCTTACGAATAGACTTGAGAATAGCTCGCGTAGCATCTTGATCATATTCAGAACTCGACCAAAAAATGCCACCAAAAGCCCCATTATTTTTGGGTAAGTAAACATCGCACATCATGCCAGTTTCATGCCCTTGATGGTCGGGAGTATCACCTCCATGAGGCAGACTAACATCGTTAATTGCAAAGAAAGCAGCTTTGGGATGAGTATTGCGATAACTATTTTGATAGTCTTGGGCAATTTCTTTGACCACATCAGCTAACCAGTGTGTTCCAAAATCGTGGTTATCTTGGGTGTCTTCCAGTTCACCGTTTACGAAACCATTATCTGGGTCGCTTTTTGGCATCAACTCCCACCGTGGTGCATTAGCTGCTTGCAACCATCGATGAGTTATGCCACCAACATCAACTCGACCATCACCTTTAATAGTACTGCGACCAGCAATAATTGATTGAAATAATTTGATTGCGTCAAATAGTCCTCTGTCTCTATCTGCACTGTTAGGATCACCTACCCATTTGTAGCCTAGCTCATACAATCGCGCCTTAATAGCCTTAACATCATCAGCTTGATTGACTCCGCCAATTCCTACACTACCACTGAGTTTAATTACCTTCGCTCCTGGTAAACTGGATGCTGTAGGTTGTTGAGTATTCTCATCGTCTTTGTGATCGAAAGGAACGATAGCTTTAATTTTAATCTCTAAAGTTTGATCCTCAACAGCAATTATCATGGTGCGATCGCCTTCTTGTTTAAAGACTAAATCAAATTGCCATTTGCCATCCTGACTAATTACTACACTTGGGGCTGGAAATCTGTTATCGATCATCACCGACAAAATTTTGCCCCTGTCAGCTAAACGAGCTATACCTTCAACCCGGAAACTTTGTCCTACTTCCACTTCTTGAGGGGCACGAATTAGCTGTAGTTTTTCTACTGGGGCAATAACAACTACACCTGCATTAGCCAATAAATTCTGCGCCTCTGGAAGCAAATTTACAACTTTATTAACATAGTTAGGATCAGCTGAATAGCCTTTACCCTTGAGAAAACCAAGGAAATTTTCTGGTGTATTGGTGTAATCTTCTAAGCCTTTATAGGGAGTGCGGGTTAAAAACTTCCAATATCCAACAATAAAGCCATCAATATCTGGGAACTTACAAAATTCTACTTCTTCTAGCTCAGAAGGAACTTTAATTTTTAACGGTTCAGCAAAGCCTTTCATATCAGGATCTCGCCATTTTAATCCGGCAAAATTGTTAGCATTGACAGCAAGATCACTTTGACCTCTAGAAGACTCTAGTAACCATTGAGCTAGGGTAACTTCTTTAAGAATTTGCCGATTGATATCGGTAATTTTTGCATTTTCAATGCCAACTTGTGTAAATACTGTTGCTAAATCTTGATTAAAATAGGTTTTGATTAAATCATCTAGTAATGACATAAATTTGTCTCCTTAAAAAGTATTTGTAAATACCCGACTTCTCTAAGAAGATGTTTTAAAAGTCCTCTTGTCAATATCAAAACCTTTAGATCCCCCTAAATCCCCCTTAAGAAGGGGGACTTTAATTCCGGTTCCCCCCTTTCTAAGGGGGGTTAGGGGGGATCTAAAAGTGCCGAAAGTCACAGCAAAAAACTTTTCAAACATCCTCTAAGCTCGACTTTATCCAAAATTAAAAACTTGGTTCTCTTGATACGGCAAAACTCTAGCTTTTTGGCAAAAACTTTTTCCATGTCACTGATTATCGGTGAAATCGAAAAAGTAAAATTACTGTCCCGCAAAGCTTTCAGTGTAAGATTGAGCGTTGCAAAAAAATGGATAAAGTCGAGCTAAGAAGTCAGGGATCTGTTCTAGGTGTTAACGAATGATCTAGATATAATTAGTTAATCTTTTTCTATAACTTTACTATATCCAGCAAAAACAAAATGTTCATCTCTGTTTCCTTTACTTTTATCAGGCCACTTAACCCAATAATGGTTTTCCTCAAAACGGACATCTAAAACTGGGTAACTACCTGGCTCAATATCAAATACAGAATCTTTTGGCAGTTCTGATGCTTGTTCTGTAGAAGGTTTTAAAACAGTTTTTGTTGTGATTTCCAAAACGTATTTTTTATCAGATTTGAGTTCATCATCATCTGAGTCACCAATTAATCCATCTTTAATTGCCTCTGCCATTTTTTCAGCATCAAAGCGATCCATATCTACTTTGGCATCACAAAAGCAACATTCAATTAAAATAGCTGGCATTTGTGTATTCTTCAGAACAAAAAAACCTGCATTTTTAACCTTTCTATCATTAAATCCAAGTTTAAGAATCTCTTTTAAAACTGATTGAGCAATACCTTTTGATGTATTACTAGTGGCGAAAATTTCTGTACCATTAACTTTAGTGTTGAATTTATTAAAGTGAATTGATACAAAGACGTTAACGTTATTATTATTCGCTTTATTGACTCGCTGTCTAAGAGAATCATTTACACTACTAGCGCTTGTAGGAGTGCAATCAATAACGGTATGACCTGCTGCTTTGAGTTTTTGGATCAGTAGTGTCCCAACTGCTTTAGTTAAAGCATCTTCTTGTTTGATGCCTGTTGCTCCTGTATCGTGAGGAGGGCAATTATGTCCGATGTCAATACCAAATTTCATAGGGTTGATTTCCTTTTTAGAGCTTGAGAGGTATAAATGATTTCACTACACTGTATTAACCCAAATGTGATCGCACTGTCAGCCCCTAGCTGTCTTACTGGTATACAATAACGAAGTTGAAAGCTGGAAACTTACCATAATCGTTAAGGGATAAACACAAATATACTGCTTAGACAGTCAGTGCCGTCAGTGATAACACGTGAGTACAGGACGCAAACAATAGCCGAAAAGCAGGGTATTACCCAGAACGCGTATAGTTTTGCGTAAGTCCTACAGTATGGACTGTAAACAAGTCTAAATATATAAACAAGTTTGACCAGATAGATTCCTGATGAGAGGAGAGAAATCTTTCCTTGATCAATAAAAGATAATATTTTGGTAAAAAATGCGATCGCTTAATAAATGCTTCGCCAAGCTTTCACCGTTTCTTTGCCAATTTCGCTGTCAACAGTTTGACCTCCTTCCAAGACTAGTCTGATGTCTAAGTTCTCATCTGGAGCATTTTTTAAAGCAGTGGCTAATTCTTGACTGACAGCAAACGTGCCGGTTGACCCGTCTAATTGAAAAACTTTTTCCCTGACCTTGAGCAAAAGTTTATCGACTTTTTTAGTAGTGGCAAACCTAAGATAGTCAGTTCTGGGATATACATGACCTGCGGTGTAAAAAGAAGAACTGGCTTGACCCGAATTTACTGTTATCAGTACTCGAATGCTCGAAGGAGTCCACAAACTAATAACTTGCTTTGAACCTCCACGGTATAAATTACCACCTAATGAGTTGCGGTCGAAAACCCCAAGAAACTCTCCTTCAAAAGGGTCAACTATTCTCACGGGTTTCGACCAAGGCACATCCATATCGGGGGACAGTCCTGCTGATTTGACCACTGGCAAATCGCTTGATGCTTGGGCAAGGTTAGCTACTTCTTGAACAGTGAAAGCAGTACAAAGTTCAGGGGAAAGTACAGCCAAGCTAGCCCCAAAAAGTAGAACTGAAATCGTTTGCGGTAACTTCATCATAAGCCAGGGGTAATCCTCAACTAGTACAGCACGGCGCAAATAAACCACCCATTCCCAATCAACAAAACCCTTACGCTGTCTTCATTTTTAATTTTTAATTTTTAATTCCGCCTTGCGGTACTAGTTCTTACTGCAAAACCGTTTGCCTCACTTCAACCGGTTCACCCGTCAAGCTAAAAGGGCGAACTTCGGTAATTCTTACCTTTACCAACTGCCCTTTGAGTTCTTTGATGTTGCCATTAAAAAAGGTCAAACGATTACCGCCAGTGCGTCCCATCACCTGAGTTTGATCTTTAGGATTTTGGTCTTCTACTAAAACTTCTTCAATGCGTCCAAAGTAACGTTGCGATCGCTCTGCTACTTTCAAGTTTCCCAGATGATTGAGCCTTTGCAGGCGATCGCTTTTAATTTCTTCACTCAGTTGATTATCCCACAACGCGGCTGGTGTCCCTGGACGCGGCGAATATGCTGCTGTATTCAACATATCAAAACCAATATCTTCTACCAGTTTCAGGGTATTTTCAAACTGTGCTTCTGTTTCCCCAGGAAAACCGACTATTACATCGGCACTAATGGAGGCATCTGGCATATATCGGCGAATGGTATCGATAATCCGACGATATTTCTCATGGGTATAACCCCGCGACATTGCCTTTAACAGTTCATTATCCCCAGATTGAAAAGGAATATGGAAGTGTTCGCACACTTTGGGCAACTCGGCACAAGCTTGGATTAATCTCTCAGTAAAATAACGGGGGTGGCTAGTAGCAAATCTTAACCTTTCAATCCCCTGCACATCATGGACATAATACAGCAAATCTGTAAAATTATTCAGATGCCGACCTTCTGGTGTGACTCCAGGTAAATCTCTGCCGTAAGCATCAATATTTTGACCGAGTAGAGTAATTTCTTTGTAACCTTGCCGTCCTAATTCTTCCATTTCAGCCCGGATAGCTGACGGCGTGCGAGATTGTTCGACACCGCGCACATTGGGAACTACGCAATAGGTGCAGCGTTCGTTACAACCGTAAATCACATTCACCCAAGCTGTTACTGTACTATCCCGTCGCGGCTGGGTGATATCTTCAATAATGTGAACTGCTTCGGTTGCGACAACTTGGTTGCCCTCAAACACCGACTCCAACAAATCTTTCAGACGGTTGGCGTGTTGTGGCCCCATTACCAAGTCTAATTCTGGTACTCGCCGCAACAGCGCTTCTCCTTCTTGCTGGGCAACACAACCAGCAACAATCAGGGTTAAATCAGGCTGCTCATGTTTGCGCTTCGCTTGTCTGCCGAGGTAGGAATATACCTTTTGTTCAGCATTATCCCGAATTGTACAGGTATTGTAGAGAATCACATCTGCATTATTCGGATCTTGGCACCACTCAAAGCCCATGTCTTCCAAAACGCCAGCCATGCGCTCTGAGTCAGCTTTATTCATCTGACAACCGAAAGTAGTAATGTGGTATTGGCGTTTAGAAGTGGTCATGGGCAATTCTGCTGAATCAGCGTAATGTATTTAAGGTTTATTTCTTTTATTCTATAACGCTCTTAACCTGCTTCAGGAGTGCTGACTGCTGAATAAAAACCTCAATAAGTTGCTACCTGCAAGGATTAGCGGTAATGAAATTCGACCTCTTTCTCCAGAATCTTGATATCATATTTCCCAAAGAAATCGTGGCCTAGTAAGCCGATGCTTCCTTTTGGTGCGATCGCAACCTGAAGATTATTGGCTGTCACTCCACCGACTGCTATAGATTTTACCTTACTGGTTGGAAATTCTACTTCGCTACCATCGGCAATTTGGGCTTGCATTGAGCCTGTAGCCTGTAGTTCAAGTGTATTCGCCATACCTTGAGTGATAATGGTTCCACTAGCACCTGTATCTACAATCATTTCAAAGGTTTTTTTGTCGTTGAAGGTGACATCAATTACAGGAGTTCCACCAAAGCGGCGTTTGATTGAGACTCGAAAAACTTTGTTATCTGAAGGTGCGGCTATATTACTACTATTGCCACAAAGCCTTCCTAATCCAACGGTTTTGCCAGAGGAGTTTATCATGTAACATGCTCCTGGATCGTCAGCCGTTGCCCTATGAGAGAATGCTAAAAATATCAGCGTCGGCATTAGTGCGATCGCAGCCAGATTAACGGTCGTATTCCAACGCTTCCAAGCATTATTCATATTATATTAACCTACAATTTTTGTGATATTTTTTAATAGCTAAACTCATCGTAAGTAAGTGGGCGTAAATAATTAAAGGTTTGTAGTGGGGACTTTAGTCATCTCTTAAGGGCTAAAGCCCTTACTACGAGCTAATTCAATTTAATCTTACATTACTTAATATAGTTTGATTTATTCTTGCCCACTTACTTAATTGCTGCAAAATATGGTATTAAAATCTCAAGTACTTAATCTATAAAAGCAACTTTTATTAATTGACACTAAACAATAATTTTAACTTTTATTGTTTTTGATTACTATAATTTTTTATGATATTCACGCTACTTTTGTGATTTGCTTAACCCAACCTACAATTCAAAGCCTCTCTCCTAAAAGGAGAGAGGTTTGGAGAGAGGTCAAAATGTATTGCATACAAACGATAACTGCTATAAGAAAGCTTTTTATATATGTGTTTCATCAGATAAAATTGCATCTTACTCAATATATCTTACCTAGAATTACTGATTATAAATTAAAGATTAGGTAAAGACATGATAAAACTACTTAGAGCATATTAAATCTGGCATAATAAAAAGTCATATTAGAGAAATTTGTTAGCTTACTCAAGGTTTGCTGCGGCATTCACAGCAGTTGCGATCGCATTTTTCACAGCAATATCTCTTTGTTCCAAAATGATATTTTCACCATCTGTACGCGAAGCAACTACACCGCAAATAGCTGCTGCTGCAAAATTATACACTCCTGCCATTTTGAATAGTGTGCCGGATTCCATCTCGTAATTCAAGATATTCAAGCGCCGATATTCTTCTGTGATGCCATGCAGCGATCGCATTAAATTTGGATTTGCTGAATCAGTGCGTTCTTGTCCTTCGTAAAAAGTATCAACTGATGCCGTAATTCCGATGTAATGTTCAATCTCTAATTCTCGTGCGGCTTTAACTAAAGCGACTGTCAGAAAAGGATCGGCTGCGGCTGGATATTCCACAGGTGCAATATCATTCGCTGCACCTTGGCGACATAATGCTGCACTGCTAATAACAACACTACCGACTGGTATATAAGGTTGAATGGAACCGCAAGTGCCAATGCGAATAATTTGCCGAATTCCTACTTGTACCAACTCATTGACCACAATACTTAATGAAGGCGCACCCATACCGCTTGTAGCTGATAAGATACTGCGACCATTCGGTAAGTATCCCACATAGCTATTGAGTCCGCGATTTTCTGACAACACGCGTACATCTTGTAAATAAGTTTGGGCAATTAGACGCGATCGCTCTGGATCGCCAGATAATAGAGCAATGGTGGGAGGCAATGAACCTAAATCGTCTTGCCCAAAGCCAATGTGATAAAAGCGTTTATTTGGCATAGAGTGAAAGATTAGCGATTGCTTTACATATTTACCTAAATACTTTTACTGAGGTTTTACCGTATAAATTACGTTAATTTGGGATGTTTATACAAAACTGACTCAGTAATTCTGTGTTCGCTAAAGCTTTAAAATTCAAACAAAATCAAAATGTACAAAGCTTATCCGAAGTTTCGTCTATAGGTAAAATCTGGGACAAGCATAGAGCTAATACTGATAAAGTTTTCCATTATTACGCTAAAGCAGACGAACATTGCTTTCAACAGTATGCTTGGCGAGTGAGAATGTGTTCCGAGTTGCTGAAGTTTCAATTAGTGCCAGACGAAGCGGAAGGTATTCTCAAGTTAAAGCTATCAGATGCCCGATTTTGTAGGGTTCGTCACTGTCCGGTTTGTCAATGGCGGCGATCACTCATGTGGAAAGCAAGAGCTTATAAAATTCTCCCACAGGTTGTCACTGATTACCCCAAGTACCGTTGGCTATTTGTTACTTTGACTGTAAGGAATTGCCAGATTGAGGAACTCAGGGAAAACTTGGATTCGATGAATAAAGCTTTTAAGCGATTCACTGAATTGAAAGCATGGCCTGCGAAAGGTTGGGTGAAGTCCATAGAAGTAACTAAAGGTAGAGATGGAGTCTCAGCACACCCGCATTTACATATTTTGGGAATGGTACCGCCTTCGTATTTCAGTCATGGCTATCTTTCTCATACCAAATGGGTAGCGTTCTGGCAGCAGTGCTTAAGAATTGATTATCAGCCAATTATTCATACTAGCGCGATCGCTAAACATCATAACCCATCACTACTTATCCCAGAAATTCTCAAGTATCAGGTGAAAGAGTCAGATTTGGTGGGTGATAGAGAATGGTTTTTAGAGTTAACCCGTCAACTGCATAAAAGTAGAGCGATCGCTGTTGGGGGTATACTCAGGCAGTATATGCGCGAATTAGAGGAGAAGAACCAAGACCTCATTGATGAAAGTGAAGAGACAGACGAGGTGGATGGAGAAAGTTTGT
The DNA here is from genome assembly GCF_051172895.1 of Nostoc sp. CALU 1950. Taxonomy (NCBI): domain Bacteria; kingdom Bacillati; phylum Cyanobacteriota; class Cyanophyceae; order Nostocales; family Nostocaceae; genus Nostoc; species Nostoc sp. CALU 1950. The sequence continues at coordinate 12,209 of NZ_JBDNJQ010000100.1, forward strand.
ATTTCCGATGGGAGCGCAAGTTACAAAGATTTAATACAGAGTGACATCAGCGATATAGGAACAGCCTCATAATCCTTACATGAAAAGGACTACATAAGTTTAGAACCGTAGAGACTGTGACTTAATCCGGCGAAAAGACAAAGACCAACGATCAGATACAACCGGAAGTAGTTCATGGTGAAGATTAGAATAAAACTTGATAACCTGACCATCTTCAAGGTGATATTTATTACTATACCCTTGAGTATCAATGCAGAAAGTAGCACGTCCAATATTGACTAATGCTACCAGAGGTTCAAAAACGCGGTGGTCACGGTGTCGTTTCATGCCAACACCTGGAGGATAATGGCAGAGTAAGGCAGAACTCCATCCTGGAAGAATGCGATCGCCAAGTCGATTAACCGTCTCATCACAGTGTCCTTTGTTAATTACCGGAGGGTATACTAGTATTACCTCGGCTCCAAACGGTTTGTGAGTTCGACCAAAAGCAATCTTACTAGAAGGCATTGACTTCATATTATTAGATTGATATTTAAGCAAGTCATCAAGACTTTTACGATCGAAACCATAGTCTTCAATAGTTTCAATTTTAGCTAAATCCATTATTGAATCCATTATTAACTCCTGAAAATTTCAACTCTGCAAATCAAACTAATTACACCTACCCTCAGCGCGAAGCGTTCAAAAAAAATATTTAAAGTCTATTTCACTCCACGACTATTGGAGTACAATTCTTTAATATTCATTCTCACTAGGCGTTAGCCTATTCTTTATTTCTTCAGCGCGAAGCGTTCAAAAAAATATTTAAAGTCTATTCCAATCCACGATTAGTAAAGTAAGACTCTTTATTTATTTTCTTCGTACTTCATATCTTGTAGGCGTTAGCCTATTTCTCTAACTCAAAAAGCACAAAAAAATACCAGTCACCTGAAAAGCAGATGAATGGTATTTATAAATTGCCTTTACTTGAAGCTAGTAAATAACTTCGATAATTAAGTTATTTACTAGCTTTTAACGAATGATTTAAGATTTATCTAGAAGTGTTTAACTGTCATCTAGTTAGAGTAGCGATCGCCCCAGAAATATAATATACTAGGGCGTTTTTTAAACCTTACCTAAAATCTCCTCCTTCCCATATTTGAAGTTGTCTTTCAGCCGCAACTATGCAATTGAGATGCTTGGGTGGATAGAGAAAATGATCGTAAGCTAAAGCCATCTGTCTAGCAGCTTCAGTATATGGCACTCGTCCTATTCCCGTACCCAATCCAGGACAAGCAATGGTGTTAATTTTTTGCCTAGCGTGTTGATTATGGTGTCGAACTGCCAGCAGCATCGCCCACATCGCAATATAAGGAATATCTGTCCCAGCAATAATCATGGGAACTCGCATAGTGGGTGTATGAGCCAAAAAAGGATGCTTGTAATGACCTGTTTCCACAATCATTGATGTTCCCACAGGCTGTTCGCCCAAATAATCCTCAAGAATGCGCTGCTGGACTCTTGCCATTAAGGAATGACCGAAAAAACGGATAATTGCCGCATCTATGCCACCATCCATCATTCCGAAAGAGTTAGCAGGGCTGACCATACAATCAAAATCTGGCAACCACTCGAAATAGTTATTCACTATTTCTACATTGGGTAAATAATCAAAATTCTGTTGAAAGGCTGCACACAACAAAGAGTCGGGAGCTACCAATATCAATTTCAAGCTTTCATTTCCTCCGCTTGAATACCTATTTTAAACGTCAGCTAGGGCAAATATCAACTGTTTATCTGACTTTTCATATCATCTGGAAAGTCCCACGAAAAACCTAACCCCCTTCCCGATGCGGGAAGGGGGAAAATTCAAAGTCTCTCTCCTTTTAGGAGAGAGATTTAGAGAGAGGTTTTCCAGATAAGCTGAATTGTCAGAATGGTTTTTCTGTATTATCAGCCTTGTCTTTTATATATACTACATATATAATACAAAATATATCACCACTCAGTTGGTGACTGTTTGTCGCTTGAACAAAAGGAAATTTTATGATTCCCCGAACACGCATCCGAAATATTGGTATCTCTGCCCACATCGACTCTGGTAAAACTACGCTGTCAGAGCGAATTCTCTTCTACACGGGCAGAATCCACGCTATTGAGGAAGTGCGGGGAGGCGGTAAGGGTGCAACGATGGATTTTATGCCAGAAGAAAAGCTGCATGGTATAACCATCACTTCCGCTGCTACCACCTGCCAGTGGCACGATACTCAAATTAACCTGATTGATACACCAGGACACGTAGATTTCACAATAGAAGTGGAACGCGCCCTGCGGGTATTGGATGGGGCAGTGATGGTGCTATGTGCTGTGGCGGGTGTGCAGTCCCAGTCGATTACGGTGGATCGGCAAATGAAGCGCTACCGTGTGCCGCGTTTGGCGTTCATCAACAAAATGGATCGGACGGGAGCAGATCCATTCCGTGTAGTACAGGGAATACGCGATCGCTTGCAACTAAATGCGGTATTGCTCCAGTACCCGATCGGTAGTGAAGACCAATTCCAGGGAGTGATTGACCTGGTGGAAATGACTGCTGACTACTTTGAGGGTGAAAACGGTGAAAACTGGGTGAAAAAGTCAATTCCCGAACCTCTTAGAGATGAAGCACAACAGGCACGGGAGAAGTTGCTAGATACTTTGTCGCTGTTCTCAGAACCGATGACCGAGATGCTACTGGCGGGTGAGGAAATTCCTAAAGAATTAATTTGGGAAACCATCCGACAAGCAACCTTGAGCCTAAAATTCACGCCTGTACTGCTGGGTTCGGCATTCAAAAATAAAGGAGTGCAAAACTTATTGGATGCAGTTACGCTCTATCTACCATCTCCGATAGATAGAGAAGTGGTCAAAACCGCAGAGTCGGTGAGTGTCTACCCTAACCCTGATGCTTCCTTAGTGGCATTGGCATTTAAACTCACCGTTGAATCCTTTGGGCAGTTGACCTATACCCGGATTTACTCTGGGACGCTCAAACCCGGTGATACCATCTACAACTCGCGGACTGAACAGCGGGTGCAAATTGGTCGCTTGGTGAGAATGCACGCGAATAAGCGAGAAGACGTAAAAGTTGCCGTCGCTGGGGATATTGTTGCTCTGTTGGGTGTCGATTGTGCTTCTGGTGATACATTCTGTTCTGGGGAACCACTGGTATCTCTAGAGAAGATGTTTGTGCCGGAACCAGTGATTACGCTGGCAATTACGCCCAAGAAACAGGAAGATAGCGATCGCCTTTCCAAGGCACTCAATCGCTTTCAAAGGGAAGATCCCACCTTCCGCTTGAGCATCGACCCCGAATCCGGAGCAACTCTAATTTCTGGGATGGGCGAACTCCACTTGGAAATCTACCTCGAACGCATCCAACGGGAATATAATGCCGAGGTTTTCGTTGGTACTCCTGCGGTGGCGTACCGGGAAACCATTGGACAACAAGCTACCTTTGACTACCGATTCAAAAAACAGTCAGGCGGCCCTGGTCAGTACGCCCATATTACTGGGTGGATTGAACCCACAGACGAGCCGTTTGTCTTTGAGAATCGAGTGGTTGGGGGTGCAATTCCCAAAGAATATATCCCTGCGTGCGAGAAAGGTTTCCGTGAGGCGATGCAATCAGGAAAGCTGCAAGGCTATCCGGTAACTGGCGTGAAAGTCGTTTTGGATGGTGGTTCTTATCACCCAATTGACTCTTCAGAATTGGCTTTCCGGTCAGCGTCGCATCAGGCAATTGAGGGTGCGATCGCCAAAGCAAAACCCTACATCCTCGAACCCATAATGCTTGTAGAAGTGGAAACACCCAACGAGTTTATGGGAAGGGTTCAGGGTGACTTATCCTCTCGTCGGGGTTTGTTGTTGGGTTCCGAGACAATGCAGGGATACACGGTGATTCGGGCAGAAGTCGCACTGGCGAGAATGTTTGGGTATTCTACAGAATTGCGATCGCTTACTTCTGGGATGGCTACTTTTACAATGGAGTTTGCCTGCTATCGCCAGTCGTGAACGTAATTGAAGTAGTTTAATTTAGGGACACAGTTATGCTATACTGTGTCCTTTTAAATCAGATAGAATTGCTTTAGTTGAGATTAGCGATCGCCTTTGTTAGGGTCTAAATCATCTGCACCATTTAACGAATCATTAATATCTAGTTCATTGGGCAATATTTTTGAACCAACGGCACTATTTTTTAAACAACTAAGAGCTAGTTGATTTGGCACAATATTTAAACTATCTACATCGGTTGCTAATTCATTCGTAACTAGTTGAGATTCCGGATTATCTCGGTTAGCACCTGCTATTTCTTCTGCTTTACCGATAAAATCTTTTGCAAGTCTTTCACTAAAACCAACAACGAAGGCTATTACAAAAATTAGAGACCTTTGTTGGTCTTGAGATGATTGTTCATTGGTAGTTGGATTTAGCTTAAATACACTTGGATTAATAAACATTAATATAATCCCAGAGTTAATCAAAGCTAAAAATAAAACAGAAAATGCTCCTCCGATCATTGGTTTAAAAGCACCAACTAGAAATGGAGTTAGTGGATCAGAATATTTCTTACTCTGAAACTCTTCAATTCTGATTAAAATACTGATAATACTACCTAATGTTCCTGCCGAAATAGCTAAACTTAGTTGCAGAAGAAATTCATTATACTTCTCATTTACAGACTGCCTTTTGCTATATTGTGAATTTAATTCAGTAAGATTACTATTTAATCTTGTTAGCTCCAGACGTTTAAACTCTGCATTTTCTTGTGAAATTGTACTTAATTCTTTTATTTCTTCTTTGCCTTGTTTTAATTTATTAACATTATCTTCAGAAGTAGAATTTGCATTTTCTGATTTATTTTGTTGTTCAGCTTTATTTTGAATTGCTTCTACTCGATTATCTGTATATTTTTGGATCTCTTTAATTTCATTTTGTAATGCTTTCTTGTTGATATTATAATTATTGTTATTGTAATAATTAACAACTTCTGAGAAAATCCAAAGTCCGGCGATCGAAGAAAAAGTAATTCCTCCATATATAAAAACGGCACTGATGAGTCCAAAAATTACTTTAGTCGTTGTTGATGGTGAACGGTGGACTGATAGAAATGGATTGATGATAAATCCTGTAACAGGATGTTCATATTTACAAACAATTTGTTCAACGTCAAATCTAATAGCTTGAGCAATATTTATATTCGATGAAGATTCACGCAGAGCTTCTATTGCAAATATTAAAGCTTTAGAAAGTTCAGTCAGTTCTCTTTGAATTTTATCTCTATTGTCAGGTACAACTATTCTCGGTATTTTATCCCACCAAATATTTTGTGGTGTATTTCTATTAATTAGTTTTTGAAGTCGATTAAACAATATAATTATTTGAGATATTTCTTTTCCTGCTGCTACTAATCCTTCTTTTTTAAGTGGATCGGCAAAACTATTTAAGTTGTTCTTATAAAAATCTTTGATAAGTGCCTGAATAAGTGTCCTGCTTTCATTCAAATTCCAATCATTATCAGTTATATTTTCATTAGAAACCATTTTGCCTCCAATTGTTTTCTAAAATTGATAGGTGTTCAATAGGGGTAGTAAATATGTGTGGAATTAGTTTGAGTAAATTTGCCAAGATACTCCACTACTTTCTTTTTGCTTAGTTGTTACTTGTATCCACATCATTCTTAGCATGGAATATACGATTGGGCAGTAAAAAGTACACTCAAGGGTACTTTTTACTTTTTGCATAGACGTAAAGCTGTTTATTGTCAGACATCCCTGGAGTGATTCCCGAAACCACTTATTCAGTAAACTGAATTGAACACTCAGGAGTTTTTTGTGCCTACTTTGAGAACCCTGCAATCTGGAGATGAAGCATCGCTGGAAGCATTCCTCTTGCAACACAGCGATACTTCTATGTTTTTGCACTCTAATTGGCGAGCGGCGGGACTGCTTGACCAAGGTGCAAGATTTCAAGGAACTTATGTAGCAGCCTACACGAATGAAAGTATAGTGGCAGTTGCAGCCCATTTTTGGAATGGGATGATAATAGTCCAAGCCCCTGTATATTTGCCAGAAGTGGTACAAGCAGTTGTGGCACAATCTGGACGTGCTATTTCTGGAATTAGTGGCCCAGCAGCACAAGTTGAAGCGACAAAAAGCGTTTTGGGACTTAGCAACAGAACAACTCAGCTAGATGAGTCTGAGATATTGTTTTCTCTAATACTGCGAGACTTGCAAATACCTCAAGCCTTAGCATCGGCAAAGGTGCAGTGTCGTTTACCACATCCAGAGGAGTTGGAATTACTCACAGAATGGCGTGTTGCCTATAGTATGGAAACTTTAGGACAAAGAGATACTCCCAGTTTAAAACCTGTTTGCCGTCTCGCAATTGAAGCATATCAAACTACGGCTATGCATTGGGTTTTGCTAGCAGGAGATACCCCAGTTTCCTACTCTGCTTTCAATGCCAGCCTACCTGATATTGTGCAAATTGGTGGAGTGTGGACACCGCCATTGCTGCGCGGTAAAGGCTACGCCAAAAGTGTGGTAGCCGGCTCGTTGTTAGATGCGCGATCGCAGGGAGTAAAACGTGCCATCCTATTTACAGGTCATAATAACCAAGCAGCCCAAGCCGTTTATCGAGGAATTGGCTTTTTGCCTACTGGCGAGAAGTATGGCTTAGTGTTATTTGAAGAGACTCAAACTTAAGAGCGAATTTTAGATTTTAAATTTTGGATTTTAGATTGAATTATTCACAATCCAAAATCGAGTTATGCCCTTGCTATGTTTAGGACTTACGCAAATAATAGTCAAAACTCTTATTCTCAGGTAGGGGCAATTCATGAATTGCTCTTACACCGTGTAATTTTGCGTAAGTCCTATATTTTTATTTTTTCTGAATTTGCTGAAATTGGTATTGTAGCATGTAATGTAGTTGATAATAATACTTTAACTATGAGCCAGTATCGTTTTAAACATTCATTCTCTGCTGAACCCAGCATCAGCGATAAACTTTTTGACTTGATGGAAGTCACATTTCCCGGACTCAGCAGTTTAGCAGAATGTGCAAGAAAATTAGGTGCATCCTGGGAAACAGCTTCAACTCCCTTTATCCGCTTTCATGATGATATAGCTATTACCCATGTGGGAGTGTTAGAAATTCCTATGCAAATTATGGGACAAAGGCTCACTGTGGGAGGAATTCATGGAGTAGCTACCCGTGCAGAATTTCGCAGGAGAGGGTATTACCGCGAAGTGATGGAGGAAGTGCTAGGATATTGCGATCGCGATCGCATTTACGAAACCCTGGTACTGACGACACCACAACCAGAGTTTTACTTACCTTTTGGGTTTCGTGTAATCGAAGAACACATCTTCAAGGTTAAGTGTAACTCCACAGGTAGCACTGATAGCTTCAGAACACTGGATTTTACCAATACTAAAGATTACACATTGTTACACAGACTTTTGGAAACACGCGCTCCTGTCTCTAATATAGTTGGCGTAGTCAACGAAAAACCTGTGTTCTGCGTCAATGAAGGAAGTCGTACTTTATACTATGCAGAAGATTTAGATTTAATCGCCTGCATGGAGATAGAAGATACTCGACTTCATCTTTTTGATCTAGTGACAACGCAGATATGCTCTTTGAAGAATATTCTTAGTAAGATACCTCAACCCATTGAAGAAGTAGTGATTTACTTTAGTCCAGAACTTATCGATGTCAGAGATGTGCAAACATTCACCCATACATTTGATGAAACAGTGCTGATGGTTCGCGGTAAATTTGCAGCGGAGGGCGAGAAATTTATGCTGCCGCGTTCTGCAAGGTGTTGAGTTACTTAAAATAATTGAATCATAATAGAACTGAAAGTTTCATCATCAGGATTGCCAAAAGATGTATCAAACTGACCCGCCGCGATCGCCAAAAGATGTATTGCCGACCATGTATGATCTTCCCAGTGAAGACCCAGAGGAGCCTGGTTTGCCCGATCAGTTTCATTTATTGCAGCCTCGTCTCTTAGACGAAACCTTTCGTCCAGCAAATTATCCAAGCGACGAGATATTTGTTGCTAGCGATCTGAATGTTTATTATGACCCGCGCTATCCACTGTGGTATAAGCGACCAGATTGGTTTGCCGTTTTAGGTGTTTCCCGTCTCTACGAACAACGAGATTTACGCTTAAGTTATGTCGTTTGGCAAGAGGGCGTTCATCCTTTTATTGTGGTTGAATTGCTGTCTCCAGGTACTGAAAAGGAAGACTTAGGGCAGACATTGCGAGATATCAAGCAACCACCAGGAAAATGGGAAGTGTATGAGCGGATTCTACGTGTGCCTTATTATGTAGTATTTGATCGGTACAAATATAAATTAAGGGTGTTTAAATTAGATGGCGGTCGTTATGCTGAGATAGCACTATCAGAGTCACGCTTTTGGATACCAGAACTAGAATTAGGCTTGGGTGTATGGCAAGGACGCTATCAAGATGTAGAACAGCCTTGGTTGCGCTGGTATGATTGGACAGGCGGTTGGGTATTGACTTCTACAGAACAAGAAAGACAACGGGCTGAACAAGAAAGTCAACGGGCTGAACAGGAAAGACAACGGGCTGAACGGTTGATTGCACAATTGCGAGCGCTAGGCGTTGAACCCGATTTAGATTAGCTTTTTGCCTGCCTTATAGCCCTGCAAACCACTCATAGCCTTGATCCTCCCAATAGCCTTTAGTAGGTAACAAATTACTGGCGAATGTAATTTGAGTTACCCACTTGCTTTGCTTGTAACCTAGTTTAATTGGAGATGCTAGGCGCATAGGCGCACCATTATCAACTGATAAGGGTTGTCCATTCTTTTGATAAGCCATGAGAGTTTGAGGATGTATAACAGAAGCAATATCCCAGCTTTCATAATAGCCATCAGCAGATTTGAAATAGACATAACGGACGTTTGACTTAGGCTGTACCAGCGCTACTAAATCTCGTAATCGCACACCTCCCCATTGAACGATCGCAGCCCAGCCCTCAACACAGACATGGCGAATCACCATTGAAGTCAAGGGAAGTTTTTGAATATCTGCCATACTCAATTGCATTGCATTATTGACCTCACCATCAATTATTAAGCGAAACTGTGCCGGATCAATTTGCGGAGTGAAGTCAAAGGTATTAACCAGCAATTTATCTGCTTCTATGGCGCTGACAGGAAATTCAGGTATGGGTTTTTGAGTTAGCAAGAGTGCTTCAAGACTTTGGTTTAGTGGCTCAGATATTTGCCGTACATTATCTGAAAACAAATTTGTTCCACAGCCACCTAGAAGAAAGCCTACACCTGAAAGTCCAGATACTTGCAGTAACCGACGACGAGATAGGGTACGTTTGGGAAGAATCAGACTCATAAAACCTCTATAGAAACATAGATTTCACTAAAAATTTATCCCTTGAGGAAATTTAGTTAATTCTCAGAATTTTCTCAGGTATCGATGGTACGTCAGCCACAGCCTAATTTAAGTATTCTTTTAGCTAAACCTCATTCTGAAGTGAGCGAACGCGACTTAGCATAAATAAATTGATGCCTACGACGGCAAGCTACGCAATCCAATTTTTTTGTGTAATATTTCTATTAATCAATAATCTTTGCGCTTTAATACTTCTGGAACAAAGCAACTTTTGAGCAACTGCTGGGAATATTTATGCAAATCTGATTATCACATCAGCACTAACTAGCAATTAGGGTGGGCACTATTACCCACCCTCACACTCTAACTGGCTACTGCCTCAGCAGGAGCTGCTTCAACAGCAGTTATAGGTAAATAAACACTAACTTTTTTACGGGTTTTGCCCTTTCTCTCAAACATTACAACACCGTCGATTAGAGCAAACAGAGTGTCATCGCTACCAATACCGACGTTGTTACCAGGGTGGAATTTAGTACCACGCTGACGCACGAGAATATTTCCTGCACGCACAACTTGACCGCCATAACGCTTTACACCCAGACGTTGGGCATTAGAATCACGACCGTTGCGTGTACTACCTGTTCCTTTCTTATGAGCCATGATTTCCTCTTTTGTATCTTCTTCTTAATTATTATTATTCAACAGCAGTTTCAACTTCTTCGGCAGGAGTCTCATCTACAACGGGGGTTTCCTTCTCCGCTTCACCTTGGGCAGCAAACACTGCACCGTTAAGGATGATGGAGTCAATCATAAGTCTGGTAATTTCCTGACGATGCCCCCGCTTTTTGCGGGTTTTCTTTTTCGGCTTCATTTTGTATACCAGGACTTTACGACCTCTGTAATGTCGCATTACAGTCCCTTCTACAGTCGCACCTGTTACTAATGGCTGTCCAATGGTGACTTCACCATCGTGCTGCACGAGTAATACAGCGTCTATTGTAACTTTTTCATCTGGTTCGATCGCAAGCAGTTCAATGTCGTAAAACCGCCCTGGCTCTACTCGTATTTGTTTGCCGCCAGTTTCAATAATTGCGTAGGTCATGGAATCGTCCTTGAGGTTGCCGTACAGGTAGCTGTTTTTTATCTCTTATAGAGACGCTTTTGCCAGCTTTTGTAATATGTCTACCTGATCCGAGCAGGAATTAGACAGACAATCTAACATACTATTTTATTAACAGGTATTAAGTCAAGCTTTAATAAGCTTTTTGGATTTGGCATTGGCGTCTGGTCAGCCAAGAGGACAAGGAAACTCTTGAGATGGGGTGACAAGGGGAAAACTCCCATATCTAAAATTTTACAAGTCAGAATAAATGCTTTTTAGATAAAAATTACTACTATCTTAGGGCTGAGTTTTATCAAAAAGTAACATAAGTATTAACTTAAAAGTTATACTTTCTTGTCAAAATCAACACATTTTTCTTCTTCGTTTTAAAATTGTAATCAGATGCTAAATCTATAAAATCTTTACATCTTTACAGAAGTTAGTGAATCCCCAGGAATTAAATTACCACATTCAAACCTGATATTTCAAACAGGAGATGGATTGTCATGACACAGCAAAATGCTGCCCGACTTTTTCAAGCCGTAAAAGCAGATCAAGCATTACAACAAAAACTCAAAGCAACAGCTAATCCAGAAGCATTTATCAAGATTGCTCAAGAGCGTGGCTATGATTTCACCGTTGAAGAACTGGACAGCGAAATCAACAAATTATCTGAAGAAGATTTAGCCGCCATTGTCAATCCAGGATGGGGGACTAGACGCCACCTTAATCCTAGATAATTCCTGTTCTGGGAAACCGAAAGTATAGGAACAACTGAATTGACACATTATGCTCCTCAAGGGGATACCGTTGCATCATCACCTTTAGGAGCATTTCTATTAAACTAAGCAACTCTAATTGCTATCTTCCCACCTGCTTAACTCATGAGTTAGGATGACTATATTTTAATCAGGTGATATGAAAAGAATAGAAGTTGAGCAAAGAACTATTTTAATTGGTTTGGCTGGTAGCCACGGCTATGGTTTAAATCGTCCTGATTCAGACTTGGATTATCGGGGAGTATTTATCGCACCCAAAAGGTACTACTTGGGATTTGATCGCATAGAACAAAAAGATACTGGTTGGGATGAACCAGGAATATTTCCATTCGTTGATGGTAACAAAGACACAGTTATATATGAATTAAGAAAAATCCTCCAGTTATTAGCAGGTGCAAATCCTAATGTTTTAGAATTGCTCTGGTTAAATAACTATCCTTTTCTAAACACAGTAGGACAGCATTTAATTAATCATAAACAGTTATTTTTGAGTAAAAAGGTAAAACATACTTACACTGGTTATGCCTTTGCTCAAATCAAAAAGATGGAAACTCATCGTAAGTGGTTGTTAAAACCACCGCAAAAAAAACCGATACCATCTGACTTCGCTATAGAAGACGAAGCACCTCTGGGCAAAGATGAGCTAAATGCTTTTCTGGAGTATCTTTATAACTTAATCAGAGGACGGATTGAGTTTTTGGAAGAAGCGGAACAATTATATCAATTGCTGACAGCAGATATTGATTTTAAAGGAGTGTTAAAACAATATACTTTACCCGATGAAACTTTGGAATATACCCAAAAGTTAACCAATAGCCGTAAAGATTTTATTCGTCTGCTTCAGAAAAGTCAAAGCTATCAAATAGCTTTAAGAGAATGGAAGGCTTACTTATCTTGGCAGGAAAATAGAAATCCGGCTAGAGCAGAAATGGAAAGAAAATCGGGTTTTGACCTCAAACATGGAATGCACTGCATTAGATTGTTACGCAGTGGAGTAGAAATATTACGGCACGGTGAAGTGATTGTAGATAGAAGAATAGCTGGTGATGTTGAGGATTTAAAAGCTATTTTAAAGGGTGAGTATTCTTATGAGCAGGTAATGAAAATGGCAGAAGATTTGGTTGCCGAAATGGAAATTGTTTGCGAACAATCTGCCCTACCTCATAAACCTGATTTAGAGCAAATTAATGAGTTGTGTATGGAATTGGTGGAAATGCAAAAATGGAGTCATTAGTCATTAGTCATTAGTCATTAGTCATTGGTCATTGGTCATTGGTCATTGGTCATTGGTCATTGGTCTATTGGTGTTTATAACTCAACACAGTTCAGAATGAGCAACAGAACCCTCATGTAGAGACGCGATAAATCGCGTCTTCAAAGACCAATTACCTACACCAATAAACCTTAACCCAAGCGTATTGGCTTATAACTAACAAAGGACAAAGGACAAATAACAAATGACTAATTTTAAAGAGTATACATTAAGTCAGCAAAGCCATATAGGCTGATGATGAGCAATAGAGATGCTGTTAGTTGGGTAATTCGTGTCTGGGGTGAGGGGGCGATCGCTTCCCGCACTAAAATAGAAATAGATGACCCAACTAATAAGCTCAAGCATAAAATTAAATAGGGCCTGTCGGGTAAAATACTGCCTATTGCCAGCATAGCGATCGCTAATAAGAGCATCAATAACTCTACAAACCTGGGCGGATCGTATTGGCTAGATAGAATAAAGCTGTTGAACCAAAAAGACCAAAATCTCATATTCAGTGCTGAGTGCTAAGTGCTGAGTTAAGAGTTAGGAGTTGTGATTTATAGTCAGTGCTGATTGAGGAATTAAAGTTGTGAGATATGAAGCAGCTTTCCATTCAAAACTCTTAACTATTAATTCTTCACCGGAGGCGGAGCGTTTCCGGCTCCGCTCCTAACTTTTAACCCCTAGCTCCTAACTTTTGACCTGTGCCGTTCTTTTGTGCAGTATCACTTTCTGGTAGTTCGACGCCAAAGACACGGCTAAAAACTTTGGCGACTTTGTAGCCAGAATCAATCGATTCTAAGGGGTCTTTCCGCAGTCTGTGACGCAAACATAGCGTAATTACGCGATGGATATCATCAACTGTAACTTCAGTGCGTCCTTCATAAGCTGTTAAGGCTTTGGCGGCGCGGTTACTAACAATGTCGCCTCGCAAACCATCTACATCCAGTTCTGAACAGACTTCAGAAATTTTCACCCGCAGATCATAGTCCATGTTCACTTTTGGCAAAAGCTGTTGAGCATTGACAATTTGCTCTTGCAATGCTTCTTGCTGGGGTTTGTAATTTTCGAGAAATGTTGGAGGATTTTGATCAAAATCCGCCCGTTGTTCTACGATTTGCACCCGCAAGGCTGGTTCCTTTACTGTGTGAATTTCTGCGTGCATCCCAAAGCGATCGAGCAGTTGGGGGCGTAGTTCGCCTTCTTCTGGATTTCCAGAACCCACAAGAACGAAACGTGCTGGATGACGAATAGAAATACCTTCCCGTTCTACAGTGTTCCATCCACTGGCGGCGGAGTCGAGTAACACGTCTACAAGATGGTCGTCTAGTAAGTTGACTTCATCCACATAGAGAATACCTCGGTTAGCCTTTGCCAGTAGTCCCGGTTCAAAGGCTTTGACACCTTCAGATAAAGCTTTCTCAATGTCGATTGTGCCACAAACTCGGTCTTCTGTGGCTCCTAGTGGCAGGTCTACCATTTGGACTTTTTTGTGAGCTACAGGAATTTCCGCCCCTTGTTCTAACAGTTGGCGGACTTCATCGCTCATTAAGTCGGGGTCGCTAGGATCACTACTGAAGGGATCATTGGCAACCACAGAAATTTCTGGCAGCAGATCCGCCAGCGCCCGGATAGTTGTGGATTTCCCGGTGCCGCGATCGCCCATGATCATTACACCACCAATTTTGGGGTCAATCACGTTCAATAGCAACGCCAGTTTCATTTCTTCCTGGCCCACGATTGCCGTAAAAGGAAATACTACGCGACGCGCACTTGCCGTGGATTGAGCAGTTGGACTCACTAAATTACCTTAACAATATTTTTCTTATTACAGTTATTTATTGTGACACAGGTAGGGCGTGGAGGAATGTGAAGATCAGGGGGATGAGGAAGAAGCAGGGGGTAGGGGGGCAGGGGAGCAGGGAGTAGAATAAAAAATTATCTCTTTCTCCTCTGTTCCAAGCTTTGTGTCCCTCTGCCTCTTTTCAATGCCCAATGCCCAATTCCCAATGCCCAATTCCCCATACCAATATCTATTGGGCACAAATGCTTATTAGCTGCGTCAACTATCTTAATTTGTCTGCTTTAGTTTTTCTGGTGCAAAAGTTCCATAAGCAGGGAACGAACAACTACCAACTCATCAATCCTGTAGTAAGCATAAATACTTGTAAACTATATGGTTAGTAGATTCAATTTTAAAAACGAGCAATGGCGTGTGTGGGTAGCTAATGCATCATTCAAATCTATGAAATCACCTTTTATTGTTCAAATTTGGCGGCGAGCGCTCAAGTCTCTTTTTCCGATTCTCATTTTAATATCCTTTGTTACGGTATTACTGGTAGACAGTTTCACTCCTGCCATCGCACAGATACCCCGTCAGGAAATTCGCGGGGTTTGGATGACTACTAATGATTTTGACACCCTCAAGAATCGCGCCAAAGTGCAGGATGCGGTAACTCAGCTGCGGGGGATGAACTTCAACACAATCTATCCTGTGGTGTGGAATTCTGGTTATGTGATGTATCCCAGTGCGATCGCGCAACGTGCAGGTATTCAACCTTTTGTCTACAAAGGTTCTGATGGACATGATATTCTTGCAGACCTGATTACTCAAGCCCATCGCCAAGGATTGCTAGTAATTCCCTGGTTTGAGTTTGGTTTTATGGCTCCCCCAACCTCAGAACTTGCACTGAATTATCCAGATTGGTTCACACAAAAGCGGGATGGTAGCCAAACTTCAATCAGTGCAGCGGGTGAGGTGATGTGGCTTAATCCCTTCCATCCCCAAGTGCAACAGTTCATCACCAATCTTGTGCTGGAAACTGTTACCCAATATGATGCCGATGGCATTCAGTTTGACGATCACATGAGTTTGCCCCACGAGTTTGGTTACGACCAATATACGGTTGCTTTATACACCAAAGAAACTAAAAATCCTCCCCCAACTAATCCCCAAGATCAGGCATGGATAAAGTGGCGGGCAGATAAAATTACGGCGTTCATGGTACAACTTAACCAAGCGGTAAAGCAGAGAAAACCCCAGGCGATTTTCTCTGTTTCTCCCAATTACTATGATTTTGCTTACAAGTTTCACCTGCAAGATTGGCTAAGTTGGATGCGACAAAATATTGTGGACGAGTTAATTGTGCAAATTTATCGTCCCGATCTGCAAAGTTTTGTGGCAAATATTTCCCGCCCAGAAATTCAAGAAGCGCAACAAACAATTCCAACTGGAATTGGCATTATGACAGGGTTACGAAATAACCCAGTTCCCATGCAGCAAATTAAGTCTCAGGTGCGGGCTGCTCAAGAACGCGGTTTAGGCGTAACCTTCTTTTATTATGAAAGCCTTTGGAATGATGCGTTAGAACCTTTAAACGAGCGACAAGCTGCATTTGGAACTCTCTTTCCATCTCCCGCACTCCGCGCCAGAGTTGATTGAAGAAGCAAGTTCGTAGTAAGGACTTTAGTCCTGATTTTCTAAGCACTAAAGTTCTTACTACGAACCCTCAAAACTAGCTGAGACATTGTAGTAGTGCGATCGCCTGTAATTCTAAAAGGTATAATCCATCATTCGCCAGCCTGTACTCACTCCCCACTTCCGACTCCTAACTCAGCATGACAATCTTCTACCGAAGTGCGTTGTCGCATGGCATTAACTAAAGCCTCGTAGCTAGACCAATTTTCTTGCAGTAGAGTTTTTGCCTGGAGGGCATGAAACCGCAGTTTTTGCTGATAAACTGATTCCGAAAAGCCTAACATTGTCAAGACTCCTATCAGCTTGCTTTTATCATCAGATCCACCCTCAGCATTATTAAAAACTAGGGTTTCAGCAGCAATACCCGCCATCCAAACAGTGCAGTAGCGGTCTAGCATTTGGGCACTAATTTTACCCGCTTCTAGTTGAGATGCTAATTCGTCATCATCAAAGCTAACGCCGCCTTGCCCAGGTTGCCCCTGTTTCCAGGCTTCCCAAGCGCTGAGTGTGTAGCCGGTAACGGGAATACCCAACAGGTAAGCAACTAAGAAATGCCCAGCTTCGTGGTGGACGATGCGATCGCGGTGTTCACTTGAAAAACCAGCTATCCAATCTACAAAGATGGTACCACCCTTGCCTTGTAGGCTGAAACTATCTAATGTCGCTATGCCTAAGATGGTGAAGGTAGCAAGTGCCGGTACTGCCGGTGATAAGTTTAAGAACGGTCCCACCAGTACTGATAGGGTCATGAGAAAGATAGATATTGCAACTAAATTTAGGCTAGTTTGGCTCATCGAGAGTTTTCTGAGAATCTGCTTAATCTTTCTTTATTATGAGGCGATCGCACAGCTTTTGTATCAAGCGAGTTGTAGCGATCACCTAATTTTTTCATCTCATACCTAATTAAATTACTGGCTTAACAACGGATGTTTTCTCTATCACTAGAATGATGGCTGCTTTTCCAGTCGCAGACATAATGTGACCTTATACCAATTCTCTAAGAAGCTGCACAGAATAAAGCTTCATGAAATAGAGCTTCGA
>NZ_JBDNJQ010000101.1:0-29216 GCF_051172895.1 Nostoc sp. CALU 1950
CGATCGCCCGCCTGCAACAACTCATTTCCCTGGATTTAAGCTACAACCAATTAACGACGCTGCCAGAAGCGATCACCCACCTGCAAAAACTCACTTGGCTGGATTTATACGACAACAAATTAACGACGCTGCCAGAAGCGATCGCCCGCCTGCAACAACTCACTTACCTGTATTTAAACGGCAACGAATTAACGACGCTGCCAGAAGCGATCGCCCGCCTGCAAAAACTCACTGACCTGGATTTAAGCCACAACCAATTAACGACGCTGCCAGAAGCAATCACCCGCCTGCAACAACTCACTGACCTGGATTTAGTCGGCAACCCCATCGAAAAGCCGCCACCAGAAATTGTTAAACAAGGTATTAAGGCAATTCAGAATTATTTCCGACAACTGCAAGCAGAAGGTACAGATTATATATATGAAGCAAAGTTACTAATTATCGGCGAAGGCGGAGCAGGGAAAACAACACTGGCGAAAAAGATTGAAGATCCAAATTATGTACTCCTAAACGAGGACTCTACCAAGGGAATTGAGGTTATCCAGTGGTATTTCCCAATGGAAAATGGACGAGAATTTCGAGTCAACATCTGGGACTTTGGGGGACAAGAGATTTACCATGCTACTCACCAGTTTTTCCTTACCAACCGTTCACTCTATGCCCTAGTAGCAGATAATCGCAAGGAAGATACCAATTTCCACTATTGGCTGAATGTGGTGGAACTGTTCAGCGATAACAGTCCGCTACTGATCATCAAAAATGAGAAGCTAAAACATCCTTGGGAGATTAATGAACCCCAGTTGCGGGGGCAGTTTGCTAATTTGAAGGAGATTTTACCAACCAACCTTGCTAACAACACAGGTTTAGAACAAGTTTTACAAAAAATCAAGCATTACGTTCAAAACCTGCCCCATATTGGCAGTCCGCTCCCAAGAACCTGGGTTAGAGTCCGGGAAGCTTTGGAGAGTGATATACGCAATTACATCAGGTTGGATGAATACTTGAACATCTGCCAACAAAATGGCTTCACCCAAAGAAATGATAAGTTGCAGTTGAGCAGCTATCTGCACGATTTGGGAGTATGCTTGCACTTCCAGGAAGACCCACTTTTGAACAAGACTGTTATCCTCAAACCCAAGTGGGGAACTGATGCAGTCTACAAAGTGCTGGATAATAAAAAGGTGATTAGCAATCTAGGCAGTTTCACCCAGTCTGACTTGGCAAACATCTGGTGTGAAGACGAATACGCCACGATGCATGATGAACTATTGCGCCTGATGATCAACTTCAAGCTGTGCTACGAAATTCCTAGAAGCCAAGGAAAGTATATTGCCCCACAACTGCTATCTGCTAATCAACCTACTTATGATTGGAATGAAACTAACAACCTGATTCTGCGTTACACTTACGAGTTTATGCCCAAGGGCATCATCACCCAGTTCATCGTCGCCATGCATGAGTTGATGAATGAACAACAATGTGTATGGAAAAGCGGCGTTGTTCTCAGTAAAGACCAGACGAAGGCAGAGGTGATTGAATATTACGGCAAGCGGGAGATTAAGATTCGAGTCTCAGGTCGTCATAAAAGAGATTTGATGACCATAGTTACACATGAACTCGATAAAATTCATGATTCCTACAAGCGATTGAAGTACAACAAGTTAATTCCCTGTAATTGTGAAACCTGCAAAGATAACCAAGAGCCACATTTTTATAAGCTTGAAAATTTAAGAAATCGCCTTGCTAAACAAAAATATGATGTTGAATGTGATATTAGCTTTGAAAAAGTGAATGTTTTAAGCTTAATTGATGATGTGATAGATAAAGATAAAGAGAGGTTGCTTGTAGAGCAGTTAGGGGTTGAAGTTTTCATCAGCTATAGTCATCAAGATCAGGAATGGCTTACCAAACTTCAGAAACACCTCAAACCAATAATTCGCAACCAAAATCTGCTTGTGTGGGACGATACCAAAATCCAAGCTGGTGCTGAGTGGAGTAAAGAAATTGAAAATGCTTTAGCAGCAGCAAAAATAGCAGTATTGTTGGTTAGCCCTAACTTTCTAGCATCAGACTTTATTCACGAGAATGAGTTACCCCCATTATTGAATGCGGCACAAGCCAAAGGACTCACGATTATTTGGATACCCTTGAGTTCTAGCAGCTATGAAGAAACAGAAATTGAAAAATATCAATCAGCGCACCCTCCCAATCAACCTTTAGACAGCCTGAACACATCAGAAGAGAATAAAGCTTGGGTGAATATCTGTAAGAAGATCAAAGCAGCAGCAATCCCTCAGTAAAAGATAGAAAAGGTTTTCTCTCGGTAGTAAGTAAGGGCATGGCAATGCCATGCCCCTACGATAAATCTATATGTATCAGGATTTTTGTGAATTGGTATGATGTGTGAAAACGGTGTATTTGCTCTTAGATGCAAGGTTTGTCTTGATTAGGGATACTGAAAGCAAAGTTTTTTGGTGTGCAAGCGATCGCACCACCACAACATATTACTGTTCTTCACTCTTTTCCTGAAGGAGCGATCGCCAATCTGCGATCGCCTTCTCCGTCCACAACCAATTTTTACCTAATTCATCTACCTGGAAATTGACAGGATCAGACTTGAGAACCATTTGCCGCAACTTGATCGCTTCATTGAGATACTGTGTCTGCTTCCCACTAGATTGACTAAGTGCAGATTTATACAGTCCAAGAGCTAAACCAGCGTATGAAGTTAAAGCATCTTGAGGGACTGCTGTATTTGTAGATGTTCCGGCGCTAGAGTCTGAGTTTTGCTCTTTAAGAGCTAAATTCAAAGCTTTGAACCAAGAATCATTAGCTCGATTCAGATTACCTTCTGTATAGTAAGCAAATCCCAAAGCGTTATTATACAACAGCGATTCGGGTTTAGCTTTTGCAGCAGTTTCCCAGTAACGGCGGGCATCATCAACGCTATAGTTATTGTCTCCAGTTTGGATAGACTGCCACGCTAATCGTCCCTTGAAAAAGTTCACAGATGGATCGTCAGCTTGTTTAGGGGGAATTACTTTCAGGGCAGTGTCAGCCGCAGCCAATGCGCCACGATTGAGTAGTTCTTCTACAGCCAATAACCCACCTTGCAAGTCACCCTGGCTCATTTTTTCCGTAGCGCTGGCGGTGACAATTCCAGTAGTTGCTGTTTCTAAATCGATATTTTGCTGCTTTTGAATAGGTAAAGACTGGGTGGGAATTGCTGGTATATTACGCAAATTTGCTTGGGGCCTATTTTGCCACCACCAATTTAAAGCGATCGCAGCTGCTAACGCACTGATTCCGACAACACCCACAATCGACCACAGCTTGCGGCGACGGTTACGAGGCCTTAGTGGGGCTGGTTGCGATGCCTGTGACGGGCTATACCTACGCGAAAACTCAGATTTTTCTCGATTTCCTTCAAAGTTCCCCACAACTTGAGGTGGCGGTGGTGGAACTTCTCCCCACAAATCGGCTTCCTCTTCTGGGGAAGTCATTTCCTCTGAAATCTGGCTTTGGTGAAAACTATCTTCACGAATTTGTTGATCAGGTTCAGCTGAAGCTTTTTGGTTATCCAGTTGACGAAACAAATCCGAAACTATCGCAGAATCTTCTTCATAGCTTGGGTCATCATACTCAATTTCATCAACCAGATCGCCCCAAGTATCTTCACCTAGCCAGTCCAACCCAGAAGAGTCACGCGCCAAACCAGCAGGAATCATTTCCTCCATTCCTAAAGGCATCTCGGAATCATCTCCCAGAGCAGAGTACATCGTAGAAGTTATACCTAAAGGCGAACCATACTGATTCAGCGACTCCGCACTTTCAGATACCTCACTTTCCTCACTCAGAAAACCGTCAAATTCTGGCTGGAGATACAAAATCGGTAATGCCCAGTACATCTGGTGAGAACTATATGCAGAAATTAAGCCTTGGCGCATCCGACTGACGCACAAATCGACGGGATATCCCTGACTCAAGTTGCGGTAAAACAATTGTGTGAGGGTCAATGCCACTTCATCAGGAATGCGTTCTGACATAGCCAAAACGCTTCTAATTCCACGCTTCACCAAACTTTCTGCCAGGTTACGTTCGCCAGTATCTCCAGAGGGATCGGACGCAGCAGTGTACGCGCCTAAGCAGGAGTTAAACACTGCCATTTGAATATTATTGTTGACGAGCAAACCTGCCAGATCGTCCCCAGTTAAGATTTCTGTTAAGCCAGTTCTGCGGCTAGCAAGATAAATTTCTCCGCCATTGACGCCTAAGTTACTATGACCAGAGTAGTGGAGAACGTGGTATCTGCCTTGTTCTAGAGCTTGCGTCAGTTCTTCCCGTCCTGGTTGGTCTAATACAGTCAGTTCAATTTCTGGAAACCGATTGCTACCTTCAGTCAGTCGTGATGTTTGACGGTGAAGTTCTGCTTGCAGTTTGATAGCTTCCTGCTTCTGTAAATCAAGGCGGACTTGATCTGAAGGGGAAGCAATTACCATCAATACTTTGACACTACCTTGTTCACGCAGTGTGGACATATTTCGCGTAGGCGTAGTCCCCCGCAGGGATCGCAAAGGAGAAGCCCCTAAAATTCCACTTTGGAAGCGAGAAAAAGCCACATAAGGCCCAGTAGCCAGAGGGCGATCGCCTGCGTGCATTACTTCCCAAGGCAGACGAGCTAACCTAGTGTCTTTTAGCCCCAAGCGCAAACGTAGCACTTGTTGATGGTTTTGGGCAATACCTTGGGCAGTAATCCAACTATCTCTGAGAGTGCCTTGAAATAGGGCGTTATAAAATTGTTGACCCAACGCCACCAAATTCACAGAGTTTCTGGCGATATCGCTTTCATGCCCACCAGAAGCGAATGGATCTCCTTGCAACACCGACTTCAACGGGTCATTCATCAAATGCCCAGCAGCCATCAACCAATCAGCTATAGGCCAAGTCACCAATTCTTCTGCCAATGGTACCCCAGGCGCGACTTGTTCCGTCCGCACCAAGTAGTCATTTTGCCCTACTGGGGTTACGGAAATATGGAATTCCTGGGTCACAACTTCTCCTGTCCGCCTCCTAAATCTGGTTTGAAACGCGAAAGTTTCAAGTCGATTTTCCGCTCCCTCTAATAACTTAGATGCATCCCACCCCTGAATGTTTCTGATTCGGTGCTGTTTTGGTTTTTCTGCCTTTACAACTTTATCCGGATCGGATTACTTGGATCTAGAACACTTAATTGGTAGATGCACCTTGATCTTCAACTCCCCTAGTTGGCTAACACCCACTGGGGGTTTTTTTATTTTGGCAAACAACAGCAACTTCTGACGCAGATATTCTCTACCAGAAAATAGTGCTTAATCCTAGAATACTTGATTAGTAGATGGATGTCCCTTGATCTTTAACTCCCCTAATGCAGTTAATATCCACTCTTGTTTTTTTTGACACACAACAACAATCAATTTTCTCAAAAATTTATCCGGAGCGTGGTGGTTAAACCTAGAACATTTAATTGGTAGATGCACCCTGATAACTAGCTCCCCTGGTCGGCTAACGCCCACTGGGGGTTTTTTTATGAATAGGACTTAAGCAAACAATAGCCGAAACCCTTATTTTACCGTAGGGACAATTCATGAATTGCCCCTACCGCGTGTAGTTTTGCGTAAGTCCTAATGAAGAAAGTAAGCTAATCCACCTTTAACTTAGTAGGTCTGTCCTGATAACTAACCCCTCTGAGGTTTTTCTCTGATAAATAAACAGTAATCATTTCAACTTTGCTAATTTATCCGGTAGCGACCCATTTACGTTAGAAAAGATTATTGGTAGATGCACCCTGATAACTCACTCCCCTGGTTGGCTAACGCTCACTGGGGGTTTTTTTTAGTTGTGTAGGCGTCGCCATCAACCCTGATTTTTACCATTTTCCCCGGAAGATACTGGCTGCCCCTAGTAAAGATTATTGGTAGATGCACCCTGATAACTCACTCCCCTAGTAGGCTAACACCAACTGGGGTTTTTTTATTTTAAAAAATAAATGAACCTGATAACTCGCTCTCCTGGCTGGCTAACGCTCACTGGGGGTTTTTCGGCGTAGGCGTCGCCATCACCCTTGATTTTGACATTTTCCCCGGAAGATGCTGCCTGCCCCTAGTAAATATTATTGGTAGATGCACCCTGATAACTCACTCCCCTAGTAGGTTAACACCAACTGGGGTTTTTTTATTTTAAAAAATAACTCAACCTGATAACTCGCTCCTCTGGGTGGCTAACGTTCACTGGGGATTTTTTCGGCGTAGACGTCGCCATCACCCTTGATTTTGACCATTTTCCCCGGAAGATGCTGCCTGCCCCTAGTAAATATTATTGGTAGATGCACCCTGATAAATCACTCCCCTAGTAGGCTAACACCAACTGGGGTTTTTTTATTTTAAAAAATAACTGACCTTTCTACAAATTTATCCGGAGTATGGTGTTTAACCTGAGAACATTTAATTGGTAGATGCACCCTGATAACTAACTCCCCTGGTTGGCTAAGGCTCACTGGGGGTTTTTTTTGGCTATAGCTCCAGGATTTTCTACCCATATTGGAGCGCACCGCTATTCTTGTTGATACTGCTGGTAGACCTTGAATATCCTCCTATCGTCAGGATAGAGCATAACTGTCTCACTCAATCCCTGAATCGCTTTCTTTTTATTATTGTGAGATAGAGATGCCACTCCAAAATGATTGCTATGATATTTAATCACATTCTTAATTTTTTTTCTATATTTTGACCTTTAACTGTTTGTCTGCTAGCAATCCTCCTGTCAAAGAAGAGGAAAGAGAGCAGTGGAGAGAACCCCATAAATACCCAAATACATGATTCTGCTGGTGAATGAATGGGGTTACACCAAGGGGAGGGGGGAAAATTCAAGCAAATATTTCCTCCAAATACCCAAGTTTAGTGGTGAAAGGTCAGACATAATCTACCAAATTTTTAGCTGAGATTAGACGGTATTTGTCTGCTGAAAAAGCGGTCTAAAATTTCTGATTTCTGCTCTGAACTGAAGTTTTCATACCAATTTCCATGCTTCTCAAATAGTGCGGAATTTCTGAAAGTCTCTAAATTAGAATCTGGTTTTTCATTTAGAGGTCTTTGTCTATTCTGGGAATAAGTAAGCATTTCTAATGTATGGTTGTTCTTTCGATGCACAAGTTGCATCAATAAATCCATTGCGACAGTTGGCAAAACACGGCAGGTATAATTCACAAAAAAATCAAAAGTCATATTGCCTAGACGAATGCGATCGCCATCTTTGAGCTTGATCGGCCCAACAGCGCGATCGCCATTCACAAAGGAACCATTGGTACTGTTGAAATCTATTAAGTAAAAGCCTTGCTCGTCAATATGTTGAATAGCAGCGTGGCGACGAGACATATAACTATCAGCAATATAAATACCGCTGGTGCGATTCCGACCTATTGTCCAGATCCGCTGTGGCTGTCGTAAACTTTGAGTCTGATTGTCGCACAAGTTCGTCATCAAATAAACAGCAGCAGTATCCACTACACCATGTACGTAACATGCCTTTACTCTCGTCAAGGACGGTTGAGATAGGTTTTCTAGCTGAAGAATTTCATCTAGAAGGCTGCTGTGGTGTTCATACAACTTGAGGAATACCTGATATAAAGTTAATCGCCGTTCTATTTCCGTTTGTGCAAAGTCAGCCATTATACGTAAACCTTGTACTACCTGATTTCGGTTTTGAATATTTTACTTCAGCCCACAATCAGGGATAATTGATTTTTCACTTCCCGCTGCCATCTGAAAACTTGAGTGGCTTAATAACGTTATGTTTTACAACTTTTAGGTGCGAGATTCCCTGTTGTTTCTAGCCATAAAAAGCATGAAAATATTTATCAAAAATTCTTATGATGCTTTATTGTTTATTGTAAATAATCATTTGTTATTTGTAACAGATATAAATCATAAAGATTTCATTAAGAATTAACAATTACCTGCGTATTTTTGCTAGATAATTGGATCTTTCTTAACATTTGTGAGAGTGATGACTATCGATCAACCCAAACATTTATATATTTGGTC
Organism: Nostoc sp. CALU 1950; assembly: GCF_051172895.1. NCBI lineage: Bacteria > Bacillati > Cyanobacteriota > Cyanophyceae > Nostocales > Nostocaceae > Nostoc > Nostoc sp. CALU 1950. The sequence continues at coordinate 8,079 of NZ_JBDNJQ010000101.1, forward strand.
AATTCTGAATAAATCTGAGTTTTGTATCGAGAATGATCAGGGCTAAATTTTCCAATTCAGTGAGAAAATAGAAGCCTTGCGATCCTTATAAAAAAGTAGTTTAAAATTTTTAATAAAAATACAACTAACGGATACTTTAAAAAACACATAGGCTATATTTGCTAATCTAAATAATCGGCTCCAATAAAAAGAACTCATCTGTAAAGATAGTCCAAACTCTAAGAGGATGTTTGAAAAGTCTACTTTATTACTCGCCGGGCGATTAGAAGTCGCGGCTACACAGACAAAACCCGCCTGCGCGGGTTAAAAAACTTCATTTCTCGTTAGTCCACGCAGGTGGACTTCTCTGCGAGACGCTGTTCGCGTTCGTTTGTGTAGTAAAGAATTATATTCGCCCAATACTTTTCAAACAACCTCTAATATAAAATCCGGTTCATTACTTACCTTTTATGTTGAGTAAAAAAAGCAATAATCGCACTCAACACAAAAGATCCAAAGCCCCAAGATGCGGCACGGACACAGCACCCAGGCGAGCCGTTCCAATATGATGACATACCACACTTAAAACTTGGAAACGGCTAGATATAAACCTTGTAAAAAGCTTTGTTGATGATTTTAAACAACGAATGCACACAGATAAGTTATCTGTGTGCATTCGTATTAATCTGTGGTTTAATTTTCCTGATTAGTGCATTTCATCGTATTCTGGGGCTTCAACTCTTCTTGCTTCCATCCGTGAAGCAGGCAGAAACTCAGCGCGACGGACTGGAACCAAGGGTGGTGTATTTCCTTGGTAGGGGTGAATAACTTGTACAGTACGGGCTGGACGCTGACGTGGTGAGAACAAAGCCAACACCCCTGCGACGACAACACCACCACCAATAGTGAGAGTTGCGCCTCCCACTGCCCAAAGCATGGGTGAAGACCACCAAGAACTTTGCGGCTGGATTGCTGCTGTTTTTTGTTGGTTATTTTGCTGGGCTAATTGCCACTGCTGCTGAGTATTGAAATTTTGGACTTGCCCTTGGAGTTGTTGATTTTGCAACTTTAGCTGTTCATTGTCGTTTTTTAAACGTTCCAGCTGCATTTGCGCGTTCAGTTTCTCCATCTCTAAGCGCTGGTCAGTATTGGGAGCAGTCGGCGGTTGAGCCTGACCGGGATACACTGGTGGCGGCGCATAAGGGTTATAAGGAGAATACATTTGTGGCTGCATTCCCGGCGCTACTACAGTCCCTGGCATTTGCGGAGCAACAGCAAAGTTAGGTTGTAGGGGGGTATTTGTTCCTTTGAGCAATACGAGAGCCGCCAGCCCAGCTACGGCGACCCCGCCGATAAACGCCATACTCTCACTCATCGCCTTTGCTCCTCGATTGCGACGTAACTATAATCATTTGTGACTGACTCACTCTCACACTCACACTCATAAATTATGCCTACTTGATTTCACATAATACTCAAACTATAAGCGACTATATCAGCTAGTTTTTTTACATCATGATATCTGATGTTAATATTCAAGACCATAATGGTCAAATTGTCTACCAAGCAAGGATAGAAAAACTACACTGTTATACTTTTTTAATCTACTTTCTCCGTCTAATCAAGAGGAGTATTTATGCTGGTGTTGGTGGTCTTGATGGCTGCCTTGAGACTTTGGCAAAATTGGGCGATCGCATTTAGTCCTTGCTCTGGTGTTCCTTCTGCTAGCCGTTTCACAAAAGCGCTACCGACGATCGCTCCATCTGCGCCCCATTCCATTACCTGATGAGCTTGTGCAGCTTCGGAGATGCCAAAGCCGACAGCGATGGGTTTATCAGTAACACTACGAATTTGTTGGAGTAAATCTGACACGCGGTTTTCCAGTTGCGATCGCACTCCTGTAACCCCTGTAACGCTGACTAAATAAATAAACCCTTGGGAAGAACGAGCGATCGCTTCTATCCGTTCAGCAGAACTGGTGGGAGCTACCAACAAGATGACATCAATTCCCATCTCACTAGCTGCTTGCAGCAAGCCTGCTGCTTCCTCTAAGGGTAAGTCAGGTATTACCAATCCGGCGACCCCAGCAGCGGAAATTTGCTGAAGAAATTTTTCAATTCCCCGATGCAAAATTGAGTTGTAATAGATTAACAGGACAATAGGCGATCGCAATTTGGGAGTAATCCCTTGCAACATTTCCAGTACCTGCTCCAATTTTGTTCCCCTTTGTAGAGCGCGGGTAGCAGCAGCTTGAATTACTGGCCCATCAGCTAGAGGATCGGAATAAGGTATGCCCAGTTCAATAATATCGGCTCCACTTTGATCTAGAACCTGCAAAGCTTTTGCTGTTGTTTCTAAATCTGGATCGCCAGCAGTAATAAACGGAATCAGAGCACACTCATGATTCCGCCCAAGGGTTTCAAAGCAATCAGAAATTGCAGTCATTTTAGTCAAGTGTCAATACTCAGTGGTCATTGGTCAGTGGTCATTAGTCATTGGTCATTAGTAAAGGACAAATGACTAATGACAAAGGACAAATAACAACTGACCAATGATAACTTTACACCTGAGATTGCTCTTCTTGTTCTATTTCAGCTTGAATTCGTGCGAGTTCTTCAGGAGTAAGCTCGTCTAGCCGCTTTTGCAGAAAGTCTTGCTCATACTGTTCCCGCTGTTGGTGGTAGGTCATTTTTTGTCCCACCGCCCGGAAAAAATAAGTCGCTAACCAGCCAATTAACCCACTGACTAGTAAGACTTGGCTCCATATACCAGCTTTCTGATTATCCAAGCCGACTAGCTGCAATCCTACATAAGCCAATCCGCCGGCAATAAAAACACCCAAGCCAATTCCAATAGCGTCAATCCGTCGCATGAGAGTTATGACCTACCAATTTCGTTAAACTTGAATTTGTCGCCGTTGAGGTCGGAAATTTACAAACGGCGATAGAACCAACAGACCCGGAAAGAAGAAAAACACCAAAAAGTACATGAATACACGCTCGATGGAGCTAGCTACATACCAACGCTGCTTCAGGTACAGCAAGACAGCAATGGGGATTACCAAAAGGTAAGCTCCAGCCAAAATCAGATACAGTAGGGCGACAATCATAACTTTCAAGTCTTAAGCATCTGTTTTCCATCATAGGCTGAACAGCCTAACTGAGGGAAGTATAGTCATGATGCTTTCAACATTACTGCGGCATAATTCCTCCTCTATATCCAGATTGATTGATAAAAGCTAATTTTATGCTATTATCGTAAATCTACTAGCAAACAAATGCTTTAGTCATACAAGATGAGAAACTCATCTAGGTTGATTACGAATAAAACTTCCGATTTGGGAAGCAATCGCACAATCTAGAAAAAATATTTTCAATCTAGTTGGACAAAAGACACAATTGATGGTGGAATAGATAAGGCGGTATTTGCTGCCTCCAAAAAATAACTAGGTTTATATCTAGTTAATTACCAAACACCTGCGGGGGTGTGGCGGAATGGTAGACGCTACGGACTTAAATAATTGAGCCTTGAAGGAGAAATCCCTCAAGTGGAAGCTCTCAAACTCAGGGAAACCTAAATCTGGTGACAGACATGGCAATCCTGAGCCAAGCCGAAGAAAGTCCTGAGTCATGAGTGCTGAGTGGTGAGTAAATTTAAAACTCTTAACTCCTAACTCCTAACTCATAACTACTCGGAAGGTGCAGAGACCCGACGGGAGCTACCCTAACGTTAAGTCGAGGGTAAAGGGAGAGTCCAATTCTTAAAACCTGAACTTGGCTATTGTCATCAGGTAGCAGTGAAAACTGCGGGAGAATGAAAATCCGTTGACCGTAATAGGTCGTGTGGGTTCAAGTCCCTCCACCCCCACTAAAAATTTAAAATACGGAAAAGCTTACATAAAAATTATGGGCGAGTTGTATCTAATCATAGATTAACTCGCCCATATCTTTATGCATGGTCTTTTATAAGTAAAATTAAGTAATTTCACTGAACTATTTCATGAAGTATTAAACAATTTGTCTTTAATACTTTATTTATAGTCTTAGTTAATCAAATTTATGTAAAAAGATTACTGAATCTCTGAAGAATAGATTGATACTACTGTTTACCAAGGTTAAGCTGGTAATAATATGAACAGGAAGCCTTTTTGTCCTGATAACTGAAATGACCGCTAATAGTTTATCAATCAGTCAGGAAAATCCCCATTGTGTTATGTCTAACTCTAGACAGCTAAATGTGCAAATTGCACAAGAGGAGGTTTATAGCTTCTTCGTGGAAATTGTCAAAAAACTGTCACCAGAGGATGTTTTACGGGAATTCAAAGGTTTATTTATAGACGGTCTTGATTCAGAGGATTCAGATTATATACCTGGAATATACAGCATTTTTTTAGATGATAACGAACAGGAATTATACAATACACTTAAACGGTGTTGCTACATCATAGTTAATAATTGGAAAAGTAATCGAAAAGACAAATATATCCAAGAATTAGTTAATTTATTTATTAATGAAAATCTGAAGATAAAGACTAATAATCATCCAGTCGTAAAAATTTGTAAGAACTGGCTAGAAAATTTTGTTAGCAGCAAAGATTACCAAGAACTAAAATTATTTGCTACTAAATACGAGGAATCATCTAAAGGTCATTGGGCTAATCGCTATACATCCTATTTACTAATTGATCAATCTGTTAATAAAAATAATCCCATAGAGCAACAAGAGGCTGCTAGGAGGCTTTCTAAACAGATAAAAGACAAATTTAAGTTTGAACTAGCAATGTATATCGCTCGTTCTCAATCTGCTGTATCAAGCACGACACGCTATAAAAATCCCAGTGTTTTGGGAGACCAAGCTCTGAGGCTAATAAAAGCCATTGTCTTAAAAAGAGGTGTATTTAGCCATGAAAATATTGCCCATATATTTATCAAGCAAACTCAAAATCAAACTCTGGAAGAATTTAAAATAAATTTGGAAAAATATCTATTCTTTTCTGTAGAAAATCAAGAATCAGTAGAGAGTTGGAGACAGAAATTTGCAGATAATTTATCCTTATGGAAAAAGGACTATAATCAAGAAATTATAACTAAAGAACTATTTTTGAGAACCTGTAATCGAGTTATTGATTGTTTGACAATAGAAAATGGAAAAGAGCCTTCATCATTATTTATACTATTAATTAACCAAGGTCATTCTCTAACATTGGTGATTGTACTATTAAAAATTATTTTGATTTGTAAAAATTCTCGCAGACATTTAGAAACTCGGATTGCTCATCTGATTCGTTTTTATGAAAAGTATTCGGAAGAGGAATGCAAGGGAGTAATTAATTTTATGGAAATTTTTAATATCACGTTTGCAATTTATGCAGAAAACGTGGAATATAACTTGATTAAGATGGAAGAAGAACAAAGCAGTAATCCGCAGTTAAATCTGGATGGTTATCGTGTATTTTCACAAATGAAGGTAGATAGAAAAAAATGAGTTTTGCTATTTAGTAAGGCGTTCGTCTAACCAGGCGAGGCCAGCACCCGCAGTTTCAGCTAGAATACTAATGAGGCGATATAGAGCGATCGCACTAAATACTAGGGCAGATGGAAAATGGTGTCGTAAAAGTTCATACGCAGTCGCTTCAAATACACCTAACCCACCAGGCGCACCGGGTATGACAAGCCCCAATAACCAAGCGCAGCTAAAAGCCCCTAACAACAAAGGAATTTGATTCGCATTCAACGAACTCAGGGCGAAGATAGTTAGTATAAACCCAGTAGCGCGTAGTAGCATAAAGCCCAATTCTCCTAACAAAGGTCGTAGGGGGTAGCTTTTAAGACTGAAGGGAACGGTTGGTTCAGTGGTAGCAGCAGACTTTTTTGCTTTTAATTTGTGTAAAAAGCGAATAATTGGGTTTAAAAACCAAGGATGAATCGCACAAAGGACTACAACTAAACTCAGCAATTGTAGTATTTGCAAAACGAGGGTAGTATTCGCTGCCGCAAATTGGCTACTGCTGATGACAATGATGATTAAAGCAGCCGCTAGCATGAGTAGGGGTTCTAGCAAAACGCTTAAGGTGGCTGCACCAGCAGAAACATTGGCATTTTTGGCGGCGACAATTCGCCCGTAGTAATGCCAGATATTACCTGGTAAATACTTAGCTATGTTCGTTTTTAGGTAAACTTGGATAAATTGGGGAGATGATACAGGTTGATTTAACTCTTGTAGAATCCAAGTCCAGATCCAGCCTGCCCAAGTATGAGCTAATAAAGTGACCCCTGTAGCGATCGCCATAATTGCCCATCCTACCTCATCAATGCGGATAGCAGTCACCTCAATCCAATTATCCTTCAGAGCTTTCCCCAAAAAAAACAGCGTTCCTCCCAAAATTATCCAGCGTAAAAATTGTTTCATGAATTTAGTAATTTAACGGTTAGAACAACAAGGGCTGAATACCTCAAATCTTATGGTATATAAGCTATATATCCAAAGCTTTTGAAGTATCAAACAACTTGATGTAGTTCTTTTGACGACAACCATATTAACTTAGTTTATATCTCCCTATAGTTAGATAAAAATATTATTTTTGTACTAATTAAAATGTGACTTGCGCTAGATGTAAAACTCCTTTCATTATTCATATCATTAATGAAAGTTATTATTTCTGTCTGAAGACTTCGGATACAAAAATAATTCCAAATACCATCTTGGTTGAAGTTTAACTTAGTCACAAAAATGCAAGGAGTTAGAACTATGAAAAAAGCAATGAATTGGCTGAAAAACATCCGTCCCTTGAAAATTTTAACTGTTCTTTTAGCAGGAATGTTTCTATTTATGGCGCAGGCTTGTGGTGCTCCGGGAGTAGCAACACAGCCACCACAACCTGGCGCTCAAGCACCTAATATCGAACGATACGATGCCACAAAAGATTATCCTCTCTCTTCTCCTGCTGGTGGGATAAATAACTTTAGTGATGTAGATCCTAGAGCGAGAGATGAAAAGGCAGCAAATGACAGGGCTGAGGCGCTAGTGAAAAATGCTCAAAGAAACATTGAGCAAAAGGGAATTGACAGCCGAGAGCAATATAGCCGTAATTTTCAACAAGGTACACCTGTCGGTGAAAGAGTGAAGAATCTAGGTGAAGATATTGGTAGTTCCGCTGAGGAGTTACGGGAAGGTGTTGTTAAGGGGACTCAGCGTGGATTTGAAAATTTGAAGGGTAATACCCAGAATGCAGCCCAAGATTTGACGAAAAATGTTCAGCGTGGGGCTGAAGATGCTGGTAAAAATGTTCAGCGCACAGCTGAGGATGCAGGCGATGCAGTTAAGGGGGCAGTTAGAAACGTTGATTGAAATTAGTCATTCAATCTCTTACAAGAATATGAAAGCGCCCACAGACCTTTAGTCTGGGGCTACCTAAACAAAGCCTGTCTACGCAGGCTTTTTTGAGTTTTAGATAATCATTTAAGCGATGTAACAATCTGCAATAAAAGGATAAAGTATTATAAGCTACCGTTTTTAGCGATCGCGCTGAGGTTTTAAATGGTTGAACCACTGCGCTTGGTTCGCTTAACCCAAAGTGCGGTTAAAGCGATCGCATCCAAATGAATAGAATACACTCATTTGCTTAGAATTGAACTAAATAGCAGTGTGATCCGTCAACTGAGAACAGATGTGTTTTATGTCTTAAACTGTTTTCGCAACATATCTCTCCTGAATTAATTTAAACTAGACTCACAAATTGCGATCGCACAATTGCTTTAATTCCAATTCTAAATATGGCTAAAACACCTTTGTTTTTAAGAAATACTTGGTACTATGCATTACCCAGTAAGCAGCTAAAATCTGGACAAATAATTTCAAAAACCCTCTTAAATGAGCTAATAATTTTTAGTCGCGATCGCTCAGGAACAGTTATTGCCAAGGTAAGTGAAACCAAAAGTTATCCAATACAAGAGGCGCAAGGAAATATTTGGATTTATATGTCAAATGATGACACTTCCTTAATACTAGAAGAAATCCCACGAATCCCTGAGTTTGCCGATCAAAGCCACCAAGGCGTTGAGTCCATACGCTTTTCTTGTGATGTTGATCACGCCGTAGTTGGATTGATCGATCCTGCTCATATTGCTTTCGTTCACCAGGCGTGGTGGTGGCGTTCCCCTGAAACACTAAAGGAAGTAGTCAAAACCTTTGAACCATCTTTGTACGGCTTTACCATGCGAAAGCACCCACTAGAACAACAAACCTTGTTCTATCGCTTGATTGGACACAATCCACAGATTGAAATCTCATTCCGTTTACCAGGAATTCGTATTGAGCGGGTGTCCACTGATAAACATATAGTCTGTAACTTAACAGCAATTACTCCCATTTCCGAAACTGAGACTGAGGAAACAACTATGTTTTACACAACTTTACCTTGGTTTCCGATTCTCCAGCCATTGTTACTATGGTTTACGCGCAGTTTTCTCAATCAAGATCAAGAAATTTTGCTTAAACAACAAATCGGCTTGAAACATAATCCACCCTTAACTTTAGTTGGAGATGCCGATGCCCAAGCCCGTTGGTATTATAGATTGAAAGCAGAATTTGCCAAGTCTCAAATACAGGGGCGTTCTTTTGTTAACCCAATTAAAGAAAAGACACTTCGATGGCGTAGTTAGACCTAATAAATTCTCGTGTTAACCCAGATGGGCCAAATCGCGTTTCTACCGGAACCCCATATTTCTCGTTAAAAGATTCAGCTACTTCTGTGAGGCTATCCCGCAAACTACCAGCACCGTATAACTTAACTGCTAATACCTGAGTTGGCAGAATTACACTGACAGCACAAGCTATCAATGAAAAGGCAAAAAAATGCTTTTTCATCGTTATTATATTATTGGGTTATTATTACTACTCAGTGAGTTAGCCATTATCTCTACCCATCAAAGTAATAAATGAGTTTTGATATGTGCGTAGTTTGTGATTAAAGATATAATACCAACTAAGTTGGAAATAATCAATTAGCCAACATCTTCAAACGCTGACTTGATAAAATTTTTCAGCTTGTCATCAGTTTCAAGAATGCATCAATCGTCCTGATGTTGCCCAGCCTGTAATGAAATAACAGGCTGCACACAAGTGAAAGTGCTGTCCAGCAGCAAAAAGCGCCTGTAGCAAACAGCCAAAATATTTGTATAGTAATTATGTATACATAAAGACCAATTAATAAACATCAAGAAATTTCAAAATTTAAACCCGTAAACAAATTAAGAGGTATTCTACATAATTACTTGAGGGTAATTAGCAGTTAGGATTCAAAACAATTGTTTATTTATACTCTGGTACGGAACTAGCAGCGAAAGTTGGGTAAACCTTAACTAGAATTGATAATTTTCTACTTTGTCAAAAATAAATTTTCATCTAGAGTAGGACAAAGATACATGCTGTTTACCACATAGAAAAAATCTAGCTGAAGCCTCTGGCTCATAGCTATGGGAAACCAAGCTTGATGCTTGAGAGTCTGGTTTCAAAATGGGTAACAGCAACATCCCCTATCAGCTTGATCACCTATGCTAAAAGTTATGCACTCGGCCGCCAACTCAGCCACTCCAAATTCCCAGTGGGAGGATTTAATCAAGCTTCCAGCCCCAAACACAGTTCAATGGGACAATATCAAAACCCAATTAGACTTGGTGCTGTTGGCCCTAGAAACCTTAACTGGGATTGGTTCAGAGGCAATGCTTTCGGCGGCAACTGATCTGAATTTAGAGTCAAGAGTGCCAGACCGCGTAGCTTTATGGCGACTGCGCCAATCAAATCCCCTACGCAAAGGTCAAGGAGGGCGAAAAAAGCTAGATGTTGAAGAAGCGCGATCGCTTGTTCTGATCATCTGCTACCTAGCCAAACAGCACCAGGAATTGATTCGCCGCGCTGTCGGCTTGTTGGAACAAATGGCAGAAAATAACCGGGAACCTCACCAGGCTGCTTTACTTGGAGATTATATTGATGCTTTTTGCAACACCTACCAAGAGCGGATGGAAGAGGACGAGCAAATCTCAACGGATTTACTAACCAACCTGGCCCTAAAACTGCTTGTAGATTTACTTTTTTACAGTGCTCCTGGTGGGCATCGCCGTCTCTGGCTAGCACTTATAGACCGTTCAACAAAATTTTAAATTTTAGATTTGAAATTTCTCAACCAAAATTTGCTTGTGATTTGTTTGCTAGATCAGGAAACTTTTTTGATGGTCGTTAGCTCTTGGGCAATGGACTACGCAAGGAACCTGAGAAAGTTCTGAGTGGAGGAATCCGCTTTTTCAACTTTTATTTGCAAGCAACTGGTTCAATTTTTTGCAAAATCCCAAATAGTCTTCTTCGCAGTTCCTGTCATGCCTCTATCAAATTCTGTCATTCGTTGCTATACACCGCCGACTTGCACGCTAGAAGTATTCGCGCAAAGTTCACCTCTGTCCCGTTGGATGGGGAAAACTGTCCTCAAACACCTAAGCTTTGAGCTACGTTTTGATGATCCCCGACTACCAGAAGAACACAGAGTTCCAATTCGGGGCGATCGCGAACAACTCGAAGCTTTATGTGATGCCGTCACCAGCTATGTACAAGAATTCCTCCAACAGTCTCCAGAAAGCTTTTGGGTCAGTTTCTCCGGTACTCAAGAGTCAAACACAGCACTGGATGAGCCGGAATTAAAGTCTTCAACAAAAACATTAAATTCCTTTAGTACCCAGATTCCAGGGGCAAATATTCACTTAGAACCCAGCAGCTATTTAACTCACAATTTATTTCTCGGTTCTCTCGCCAATCACTCATCTGGCCCCGTAATTCAACTCAGTCTGCTGCAACTATTTGATTTGGCAAGTGCTTTAGATGAATACTCAACTGATGTTATGGCACTCCCAACTCTCAACAGCACGAGTTCGACTCTGAGATTCCCGGCTTGGGCACCTATTGCCGCAGTATTAGTGTTAGGTATAGGTTTTTTACCAGTTACTTGGCAATATGCTAATACCATTAGGGAAAAGCAACAGGAGACAGCTAAAACATCAGATCCAGAAGCGATAAAGGCTGCTTTAGAACCTTCACCCTCACTAAACTTTCCCACGCCTCAACCCGGAATCATCCTTCCATCAGATAATTTGTTAGGTTCCACCCCTCCACTTTCCACATCTAGTTTGCCTCAAGCACCCTTAACAGCACCTAATTCTAGTTTCTCTACATCGCCATCTCTACTTCCAAATAATGCACTGACAATACCTCCAGGGACGACTTCAACTCTTCCCACTAATGGAGCGCTGCCTTCGACGAGCTTCTCTACGAGACGCTCCGCGAATGCTAACGCACCATCCAGCAAAATCCCAGGTCAGGAAATTGCCATATTACCAAATCTGGGACAGAACCCTACAGGATCAAATCCTCAAGCTGGTACTCTGCCTCAACTGCGGAATTTGCCACCTAGATTATCTGCTAATGCAGGCAGCTTACCAACTAATATCTCACCAGTAGTTCCCCCATCTCTTGGCAATATACCCAATAATAGTGCTGGTAATACCCCTACCCAACCACCTTCAATAAGCTCACAACAGCTAGACGAAAGAATCAGTTCTCTACAGCAACCTTCTCCTGGAGAAAAACCTGCTTCACAACTTCCTTCCTCTAGAACTGCGGAGAACAATCCCTTTATCGATCAATTAGGGGACGGACGCAAACCCCCCACATCCACAGAAGTGGCTACTGGCACATTATTTGATACACCTCAAGTAGCAGAAGCTAGAGAATACTTAAGAAAGCGTTGGCAACCACCCACTGGACTAGGACAAACATTAGAGTACAGTTTGATAGTCAGCGTTGACGGCACAGTTGAACGAATTTTTCCCCTTAATAAGCCAGCAAGAGAATTTGTTGATAGCACTGGGATGCCTGAAGTGGGTAAACCTTTTGTTTCCCCTAATAGAGGCGGACAAAATGTCAGAATTCGAGTTGTTCTCAGTCCTGATGGCAAGGTACAGACTTTTCCAGATGAATAAGTAAACTAATCTGTTTAATGCCACTTGTAAAACTGGTACAAAGTTTGTGCCAGTTTTTATTTAATCCAATTGTTCTTGAGCTTGCTTTTTGGAGTACAGTTATCAAACTGGTCTTACTATTGATACCAGTAAACCTACCCATCAATACAATTATTGTTAACACCAATTCTCTAAAATCAAACTATCTAATACAAGTTTAGAGGCTCAGATTAAATCCTACGCCTCTTAATTACGAATTGGTACAAATAACTCATATCAAAGATAGGAAATATGCAAACAATTGGTACTCAAAAAGACAGTCCAGCTTGGGTTATTCAAACTTGGGCAGCTTTTGTGATTTCTATTTCTATGACCACCTTCGGTATTGTAAATTTACCTGTGAATAGCTGGGTGAAAGGATTTATGGGTATGGGTTTAGCTTTTTCTGTTGGCTCAACTTTTACTTTGGCAAAAACTACTAGAGACTTGCACGAAACTAGAAGATTAACTGCTAGGTTAGACGAAGCGAAAGTAGAAAAATTGCTTTCACAGCACGATCCTTTAAACTTAAAATGAAGCCAGTCACAGCAATTTTAGATTAAAAGGCTTTACTAAAAAGCTGTTAGAAATTAACTATATTACGAAAAACTAAAGGACTGGAGATACCAGTCCTTTATTATATTGATTTAACGTTTGTTTTTATCTTAATAACGGGATTTTTTGGTCTTTAACTTTTGCTTTTTACGCCGACGTTCGCTAGCTGCCACGGCCTGTTCTACCGGATAACCCACTACAGGAATTACCTGATATTTGCGCTCCTCTTCTAAGTTTTTCAGTGCAGTGTAATCAACCCAATGAATGCAATCAACTGGACATGTGTCAATTGCTTCTTGGATAAGTTCCTCAGCGTCCCCATCTTGGCGAACCACGCGCGAGCGCCCGTAATCTGGTTCAATGTAAAAAGTGTTACGCGCAACATGAGCGCAATGCTTGCAACCAATACAGGTGATTTCGTCAACATAAACACCATTTTGGCGCAGCACACCGCCCAATTCCGGTTCCAAACCAGAACGTTCTGGGGCATCCCGTAAGAAACCCCCTAATTCTGGTTCCAAACCGGAACGGTTCTCTTCTTGTTCTTCCGGCGACGGCAGAAAATCAGCCATTACGCACTCCAGCGCTGTACTACCAGGCGAATTGAACCATCTTCATTTTTTTGTTGTTCAGAAACTTGAAAGCCAACACGAGCGGTTTCTTTCACAACTGTTTGATAAGCATAGCGCTGTGTTACCTGGCGCAAAAATCCGTCCACAGACAGGTCTTGTTGCCAATATTGCAAGTCCGCCACCAATTCATATTCTTTGCCATTCCATCTAAAACCGATGTCATAGCCATTTTCCTGCTCAATACTAACTTCCGCAGGATGGGTTTGACCGCGATAGCCACGGACTTCGCGTGGGCCGGGTTTCCAGTCTACGCCCAATTCAGTCAAAGCATCTTTCAAAGAATCAAGGTTACGGATTTGAGTCTTAATTTGGCTAAAGTGTGACATGGTGGTTGTGAATTAATAACACTAAACTACTGTGAAAACTTACCAATCGCTGTAAGTGGTGTGTGTATTCGCCACATTAGATTGCTGCACCTTGGCGGCGAAATATTCTGAGGTTGGCTCATGATTAAGTACTTGCCCCAACTGTGCCTCTATTGCTGCTGTAACCTCAGCGCAAGAAGCACCCACAATGCCAGTGACTTTCTCTTGTACCCGACCGTCTGGATAAATTATGAACTCTAATGTCTCCATTCTTTTGGCCAACCAGGATAAGTACGCTTGAATTGTACTGCCTTAGCAGAAGGCTATAAATATAGCCGTAGGAACATTTTTACTTAGATACAAACCTGCCATTTGTTAACTAATGTTCCATCTTTCAACATATATGTCTCAGAATCTTTACAAAACTTATTAATATTATAAGCAGATGCATCAGTATTTAGTTAGTTTCTCTTAACCTTCTTGATTAGTCAAGGTAATAACTGAAGGTAGCTAGGTAAGCTGCAAAAGTCCTAAGAATAAGCGTTAGAGGTAGTATAGCCAGCAAGAGAATTCACAAAAATATAAAATTTCTTGAAAAACTTTATTATTACCATTCGATTTACTTTATTCTCTTCTGGGTAGGTTGGATGTAATGCTGTATCAGCCTATAGCAAGATAGTGGGGTATACGTAGGTATTGTATTAAGTCTTTGATATAGTGACTTTAGTTAGCATCGGCTGTAAACGGATTTTTAAACTGTGATCGCTGAAAGTGTTGGCGCAGCTATCGCTATTTTCTACCATTGGTGAGATTTACCACGATCGCTGCTGTATTTAGAGGTAGAAATCCCTTGACAGTTGTAAAAGAACTTAACGTGCTTCTGAATGATTGCCGTCTATCAGTGAATAAAACATTTTAATTTTATTATTATCCTGTTTAATAAGTCTATTTACGAGGTAAATTCTATGGCAATGGTTTTAGAGAAAGTAGTTCCTTTTGGGAGGTCGATGGATGAATATATAAAAATATTCAATTTAACAAATGCAGATTTAAATAAAAGCATCATTGGGATTGGGGATGGGCCAGCAAGCTTTAATGCAGAAATGACACGTCAGGGTAAAAGTGTAGTTTCTGTTGACCCACTCTATCAATTTTCCAGTGATGAAATATTGCAAAGATTTAATGAAGTGGTAGATAACATAATTAACCAAGTCAAGGCTACATCGAATGATTGGGTATGGAGCTATCATAAATCCCCGGATGATTTGCGACAAAATCGAGTCAAAGTTATTCAAGAATTTCTGTCTGATTATGAAACTGGCAAAAAGAGTAATAGATATACAGTTGGTGAATTACCAAAATTGGCTTATGATAATCAAGAATTTGATATAGCTCTTTGTTCGCATTTATTATTTTTATATTCAGACCATCTCGATTACGATTTTCACTTAAATTCAGTAGGTGAGATGTTGCGTATTGCTAAAGAAGTTAGAATATTTCCCCTGATAACTTTAATGTGGAAACATTCACAACATTTAGATGAAATAGTTAAATATTACACTTCGAAAGGTTACAAAATAGATATTGAAAAGGTTGAATACGAACTACAGCCTGGTGGAAACCAGATGTTGAAGATAACCAGATATGTTATGTAATTCGTATCTATAAAAAATTGGTATAACCATCCGGTTTATAGATTGTTAGGTATATTATTCAGCAAACATTTCAGCCAAAGTATCTAAAACTGCTTTTTGTTCATCCGGGTCAATCTGACCTAGCTTTTTGACTAATCGAGTTTTGTCAACTGTACGAATTTGGTCTAGAACAATTTGCCCATTTTTACCCTGAAACTCACAAGTGACACGAGTCGGATAAGACTGTCCTTTAGTTGTCATCGGAGCAACAATAACCGTGGCAATATATTTATTCATCTCATCTGGTGAAATTACTACATAGGATCTTGTCTTTTGAATCTCACTGCCAATTGTCGGGTCGAGGTTAACCAAAAACACATCAAATCGATTCACTACAACTCCCACTCTACATGCTCCCACTCTGTAGTTACGGCATCATCGAGCAGTACATTGTCTTGTTGCTTCGCCATAGTTGCAAATGCTTCCTCCCACCCCTTGCGCGATTGAGAGGCAGCACGGACAATTAGTTGACAATCTTGAATTTCGATTTCTACCTCTTCACCAATACCACTTTGTTCTAGTAGAAGTTTAGGAATGCGGATACCTTGAGAATTCCCGATTTTAACAATACGGGTTCTAATTGCTGTCCCCATGAGGATACTTGTTCCTTGATTGTAACTACATTGTGATTACTAATCAGGATTTTGTCAACAAGCGCTCAATTTTTCAATAATTTTTAATGCGTAGGCGTAGCCAGCCGTAGGCATCGCTCTGGGCACAACCACTTATGCTGTCACCATTGACCGTGCTGAATCAGGGGATGCTGGCTCAAAATGTAACACCATAATTTGCTCTGGGCGTAAACCGACAGATTCATAAGTGCGGCCAGAGCGATCGCTAAATTCAACTTCAAAAGCAGCACCAGCAGCTAATAATTCTACTACTGTGCCAACTTGACCACGGTACAGGTTGTATTCAGGCAGATCAGCTGTCAGTGCTACTACATCCAGCAACTTGATTGTATTTTTAGTCATCTTCTAGACTTCCAAATATTTACAGCACATAGCAGGTTGTTAATCTTGGGATATTAAAACCTTCTTCGATAATCCAACCACTCCGAATGGTTGCACTTCTATTTTGCCATTCCAACGTGAAATCTAGAGTGTAGCGTTGTCCAAATTCATCGCGTCGTCCCAAGCGAACTTGATGAGTTTTGACAACTTTGAGAATAATCTGGCGTAATTCTTCAGCATCGTCAGATGTTATACCTAGAGTTGAGCAAAAAACGCGAGCTTTATGTTTCCCTTCATCATGTTCTGGATTGAGGCAATAATCACGCAGTTTACGAATATCAACGACTGCATTTTCTGCATTTGGGATAAGATTGGCCGAATTAGACATAATTTTTATTTTTAGAGTAGGTAATGGAGTTTAGGGAATATAAACATAGAAAATGCCTGTGCAAATTAAGTTTTACAGCCAAGGGGCTATTTGCGCTTAAAATACACAGGCACTTCAATTTTATTTCCTTACTACATATTATACATTGAATTCATAGCAAGGGTATATTTATTGAATTTTATTCAACTTTTTCAACAGAGTTAATGCTATTCCTTACCGCCGCCGAAAAGTTTGTATATCCCGTATCCAATGGCTGCCGCAGCAGCAACAGGTGCAGCAGCAACTATCGCAGTACCAGCGATCGCACCTCCCCCAACAACACCACCGATACCTGCAAGGGTACTCATAATTGCAGCACCAGAAGCACCAGCAGCTACTGTTACAGCACCAGCACCAGCTACACCAGCAGCAGCCCCAATATTTGTAGCTGTTCTTGCAGCTGCACGAGCTTCACGTTCTTCCTCAGACAAATCCGGTTGATCTTTGAACAAAGTTTCATTCATTATTTTTGCTCCAGCATAAGCTGGGCCTGCTGCCAATACAGCAGGAGCCGCCGCCATACCACCACCAACCACACCACCTGCCGCAGCTAGACCGGAAGTGATTCCTGCCCCTGAAGTTGCTGCAACAGATAACCCTGTAGCAGCACTGACAGCAGCCCCTGCGGCCGCACCGGTCTCAACAACGGCTTTTACCGTCTTTAGGTCTTTAACGCCTAAAGTTTTTTCTACAGCAGTTTCTACACCTTTTTCAACGGCTTTATTGGTAATATCTTCAAAATTCATAAATCAATTTCTCATAATCTGGTACACGATACTTACTACTAGAGCATAATTGCTACCAAAATTGTAACAGTATTAACACTAGTGGCATTTCGCTGTATACCAAATCAGCAACAAAGAGTTTGAAGCTGCTTAGAATAGTAGTGATAGAAAGGATTGTAATCGTCATCCCTAATGAAATATTAACCGCAACTGGGATGACTGAAGGCGAAATGAAGCAGGAAATTGCGGTAATGCTTTTTCAAAAAGAAAAGTTAACCCTTGCTCAAGCCAGTCGGTTTGCAGGGATAAACCGCATAGCATTTCAGCATCTACTCGCAAGTCGTCAAATTTCAGTGCATTATGGGGTCGAGGATTTTGACCAAGATATAGAAAACTTGCAGGCGATGGATAGACTGTGATCATTGTCAGTGATACTTCGCCCATCAATAACTTCGCCGCCACTCTACTGAGTTTCCTTTTACTCTGATTCAAATTTCCGCCAGAAGTCTATTGACTTCTAGTAAATCTATTGAGAAGCTAATAGTTAGATTTGCTAATTAATAGAAGTGCATCAAACTTGTGACAATACTGACGGGAAAAATAAATCGATCGCAACCTCCTAGCGAACCAAAACGGTTGATTTTGGAAACTCAGGGACTCACACGCCGTTTTGGTAAGTTAACCGCAGTTAATAACCTGAGCATATCTGTGGAACAGGGCGAAGTATTTGGGCTACTTGGCCCCAATGGAGCAGGGAAAAGTACAGTTATTAAAATGTTGACAACTTTGCTGCCTATCAGTGCAGGGAAAGCAACCTTAGCTGGCTATGACGTGACTCGTCAACCCAATCCTGTGAGACGGGCTATCGGCTATGTACCCCAAGCGCTGTCTGCTGATGGTAGCCTCACTGGTTACGAAAATCTCTTAATCTTCGCCAAGCTCTATGGAATACCTACCAAAGGACGCGATCGCCGCATCTATGAAATTCTAGAATACATGGGTTTGCAAGATGCAGCAAAACGCTTGGTACGAAACTACTCTGGTGGGATGATTCGCAAGCTGGAAATCGGCATATCAGTTCTACATCAACCCCAAATTCTGTTTCTTGATGAGCCGACTGTCGGACTAGATCCCATAGCTCGAACTCAAGTATGGCAGCTTGTATTACAACTCTGTGCTGATTACGGCACAACTATATTTTTAACAACCCACTTTTTAGAAGAAGCGGATAGCTTATGTAACCGAGTGGCGATTATGCAGCAAGGTGAAGTCGTTACCACAGGTACACCAACCGATTTAAAAGCTTCTTTAGATAACCCAAATGCAACTTTGGATGATGTCTTTATTCACTATACAGGCGACCAGTTAACATCAGGAGTCAACTACCGTGACACAGCAAGAACCAGACGTACTGCTCAACGGTTGGGTTAAATCACCACCCACTGTCCGAGTAAATTTGATCTCTGCAATTAAAGAGCTAGTTACGAAAACCCTGGCGATCGCAGAATTAGAAATACGTAAACTCCGCCACGATCCCACTGATTTAATAGTTCGAGCTGTGCAACCAGCTTTATGGCTCCTAATTTTTGGGCAAGTTTTCTCACGTACTCGCGTGATTCCTACAGGAAACTTACCCTATTTGGACTTTCTTTCTGCTGGCATTTTGGCTCAGAGTATTCTGTTTGTGGCAATTTTTAGTGGTGGGATGACGCTAATCTGGGAGCGGGATTTAGGGATTGTACATAAATTTTTAGCTAGCCCTACGCCTCGCGTGGCGATGGTGTTGGGCAAAGCCCTGGCGTGTGGGGTGAGGTGCTTATCTCAGGTAATATTCATTTACGGATTGTCATTTTTATTAGGTGTCAAACTAAATCTTCATCCCCTAGCTATTCTCCAAGTACTGCTGCTAGTCATAATAGGGGCGGGAACATTTTGTATTTTTTCATTAATTATTGGCTGTTTGGTGAAAAGCCGAGAAAGGATGACGGGTATTGGACAATTGTTAACCATGCCGTTATTTTTTGCTAGCAATGCCATATATCCGATTTCGTTGATGCCCAGTTGGTTAAAGTTCATTTCCCATTTAAATCCATTGACTTATCTGGTTGACGGCTTACGTAGCACCATGCTGTTAAACGGCACTAGCATCTATGGCTTTGGTCTGGATTGTACAATTCTCTTATTCACATTAATCATTTTGGCCATCCTTGGTGGAAAACTTTATCCACGGGTGGCAATGTAATCAGGAGAACAACAAGCCCATGACCTTGGATAAACCTAATCAAGGTGCAACTTCCGAAGAATGTGCCGCTAGAGTAATGGAGACAGTTCCATTAGTGATGCGGTTTATCCGAGCGGATATGCGTGCCCATAGTGCCGCTTTTTTATCTATACCTCAATTGCGATCGCTAGCATTTATTAATCGCAATCCCGGTGCTTCATTATCTGACCTGGCAGAGCATTTAGGCGTCACCTCTGCCACGGCATCAGCAACCATAGAACGCTTGGTACAACGCGACTTCGTGAAACGGATTGCTCATCCTCAAGAGCGTCGGCGGGTGTTGCTCAATTTAACTGAAGATGGAAGGCATCATCTGAAGCAATCCCAAGATCAAACTCGCGCTCATATTACCGACTTGCTGAAAGGTCTTACAGAAGAACAAATTTCCAACATTGAAGAAGGCTTAACTCTATTAAAAAATGTCTTCGAGAAAACGGAACTAAAATCCTCATAACTCTGAGTTTACCAGCCGATCCTTTTGCAGCTTTTAAGTTTCGAGACCATCGGCTTTTACTATTGGACGGCTGGTGCTGTTCGTGGGATAACAATAGCCTCAGTCATCGACCCAGCCTTCGGAGGATTCGGGATTACACGTCTAGGTTTAATAATTCAGTGAATCTTCATAGCAAATTGGTATTAGTTATGATGTAGACATAAGCTCTGCTTCTGAGCCTTAATGTTGAATACTAAATCATTTTTATAGGTGAGCATTATGAGCAATAATCTTCCAGCAGAAGCTGCAAAAGGTTTTAACTTAGCTGAGACTTCGATTAGTAAAGAGTCTCCTTTTGTTGAAACTGACGGATTGCTCTTGTATAAAGAAGAGTGCAAGACTCCAGAGTTTTTAAACTCATCCTTTTGCATAGATATATTTGGTGAACCAGTTGTCGTAGATCACTATGTACTGTTGTTTCCTAATTCAGAAACTCTCACAGAGTACGCAACGACTCTAATCAAGCATGATGCCAAAATCACGGAAGGGCCAGGAAAATGGCCTGATGATTTTTGTCCAGAGCAAAGCTTATTGCCCGAAGATGCTAGTATGTACTTTCTCTCAGCTTTAATGCCGTCAGGCATGATTTTGGTGCTACTTGCACCTAACACACCAGACGAACAGATTGCTAGCTTATTCCACGAGCAAGGTTTTAATACTGTCCATCACGTTGCCATTCTTGTTGATGATATCTATGCAGCAGCAGAGGTGTGGCAAAAGAAAGGCTTTGTTCCTTTGTCTATGACTCCTCAAGAAGATGGTTCCTTGTGCCAATGGTTTTTCCGCAACTGGGCAGGCCAGATAATAGAGCTAATCTGCCGCCGATGGATAGGTAAAGAGACTTTTTCCTGTGAAAATATCGCTGGTTTACGCCTTTCAGAATTGGCCGCCTAAACTTATCAAGTTGCTCTGTACCGAATGGCACTAAGAAAAGATACAGCCCTTGCTCTGACTGGTTCCCAGCCTATAGGCTGGGAACTCATCCTGGGAGGCTCCGCCTAGGCTGTTGACTTTGTGCATTTTTCGGGAATTTTTGGGAAAATTATTCGTGTT